>NZ_VCBQ01000082.1:0-22372 GCF_006386455.1 Paracoccus sp. FO-3
CATGCCCGCCGCCAGCAGCACGAACATCAGGAGCAGGATGGTTCCGGTGATCATTCGTGATGCTCCTCGAGTTCGTTGCCATGTTCGATGACATGGGGGTCGCGGCCATGGACGATGAGCAGCGCGGCATGCAGCGCCATGCGCACCACCAGCAGGGCAAAGCCCAGCACGATGGGCAGGTAGGACATCCAGGCCGGCCAGGTGATGTAACCGGGCAGGAATTCGTTGCGGCTGTAGGCATGGGCCATCTCGCTCCACGACCCGTAGGCGACGATGCCGAAGATCACCACGCCCAGCAGCGACCACAGCGCATCCAGCCGCGCCCGCAGGCGCGGGGCGATGAGATGGCGGAACAGGTCGATATTGATGTGGTCGCCGGCGGTGAAGGTGGCCGAGACCGCGAAATAGGTGCCGGCCAGCATCAGGTAATAGGTGATCAGCTCATAGGCCCAGGGCAAGGGCGCGTGCAGCGCATAGCGCGAGAACGCATCATAGGACACGATGAACATGATCAGGGTGACGGACAAGACTGCGAGCGACAGGCTAAGTCGCTCCAGCCAAGACAAGACGTTTCCCAACGAAACTCCCCCCTTGAAGCGGCCAGGCGCGGGGCATGGCCGGGTGATTGTGATTGATGCAGGGCTCCGATCGACTGGTCGGAAGGCAGCGGCCTCCGGTTCGCGGGCTGACGTCGTCCTGCGTCAGTTCCTTTCAAAAGCATGGAATGGCACGCCGGCGCCTTGCCGATCCTCCGACGGGCTGCGATCCCTTGCGCGATGCCACGCTCTCCCTGCTGCAAAAGCTACATGCGGGCAAGGTAATCCGTCAAGCAGAAATAAGTATCGCATAGCGAAATTACTTGCTGCCCGGACAAGCTGTCAGCCGACGGCCGCGGCGCGGCGAAGCCCGTCGATCTCCGCGGCCGAAAAGCCCCAGTCGCCGAGGATCTCGTCCGAATGCTGGCCGGGCCGCGCGGGCGGGCGCTGGATCGCGCCGGGCGTGCGGCTGAACCGCGGCGCCGGGGCGGGCTGGGTCACGCCCTCGACCTCGACGAAGGTGCCCCGCGCCCGCAGGTGCGGCGCCTGCGGCGCCTCGGAGAGCGACAGGACCGGCGTGATGCAGGCTTCCTTGCCGGCGGCCAGCGCCACCCATTCGTCGCGGGTCCGGGTCTTGAAGGCTTGGGCGAATTTCTCGCGCATCAGGGGCCAGCCCGACTGGTCGTGCTGGTCGGGCAGGCCGGCATCCTCCAGTCCCAGCAGCCTGACGGCATTGGCATAGAACCGTTCCTCGTTGGCGCCGATGCTGACATGCCTGCCGTCCGCGGTCTCGTAGACGTTGTAGAAGGGCGCGCCGCCGTCCAGCCGGTTCACGCCGCGGCGGTCCTGCCAATAGCCCGCGGCATGGATGCCGTAGATCAGCCCCATCAGCGAGGCCGAGCCATCGACCATGGCCGCATCGACGACCTGGCCCTTGCCGGACCTGCGGGCCTCGATGATGCCGCTGAGCAGCCCCAGCGCCAGGTAGAGCGAGCCGCCGCCGAAATCCCCGGCCAGGTTCAGGGGCGGGACCGGCGCCTCGCCCGCACGGCCGATGGCGTGCAGCACGCCCGTCAGCGAGATGTAGTTGATGTCGTGCCCCGGCTCCTGCGCCAGCGGGCCGTCCTGGCCCCAGCCGGTCATGCGGCCGTAGACGAGGCGGGGGTTGACCGCCAGGCAGGCGTCGGGGCCGATGCCCAGCCGCTCGGCCGCGCCGGGGCGAAAGCCCTCGATCGCGGCATCGGCGCCGGCCACCAGCCGCATGACCGCCGCGATCGCCTCGGGCTTTTTCAGGTCCATGGCGATGCTGCGCTGGCCGCGGTTGAGCAGGTTGAAGCGCGGATCGACCGGCAAGCCGCCGTCGGTCGCGGTGAGGCGGTCGATGCGCACCACGTCGGCGCCCAGGTCCGACAGCAGCGCCCCGCAGAAGGGCGAGGGCCCGATGCCGCCCAGCAGAACGATCCTTACCCCGGCCAGCGGCCCCTTTGCTTGTGTCATGTCGCTATTCCCTTTGCTTTGCCGCAGGCAGCCAGGCCCGCGGGGTCAGATCACGTTGCGCGCGCGCAGTTCGGCGATGCGGGCGTCGTCCACGCCCAGCCAGCCATGCAGCACCTCGTCGGTATTCTCGCCAAGCGCCGGGGGCAGGCGGGTCTCGATGGGCGGCACGCCGGACATCTTCACCGGGTTGCCCACCACCTGCACCTTGCCCCAGACCGGATCGTCCAGCGTGACCAGCATCTCGCGCGCGGCGGCATGCGGGCAGTCGAACACGTCCTCGACATCGTTCACCGCCGCCGCCGGAACCCCCGCCGCCAGCAGCGTGTCCAGCGCCTCCCGCCGGGTGCGGGCCAGCAGCCAGGGCGAGATGGCGGCCGTCAGCGCCGCGTTCTCGCGGTTGCGCGACACGCCGTCCTTGAAGCGCGGATCGTCCTTGAGGCCGGGCATGCCGATCGCCTCGCAGAAGCGGTGCCAGATATGCTCGCCCAGCACCGCGATGACGATATAGCCGTCCTTCGTCTCGTAGCTGCCGAAGGGGGCAGTCACCGCATGCAGGCCCGGCGCGGATTTGGTCTTCTGGCCCGAATACATCGCCACCGAGATCTCGTTCAGGATCAGGCAGGCGTCGTAGAGCGAGATGTCGATCATCTGTCCCTTGCCGGTGCGCCCGCGCTGGATGAGCGCCAGAAGCGCGCCATAGGCGCCCAGGATCCCGGCTTCGATGTCGGCCAGCGAGAAGCCCAGGTAGGTCGGGCGGTCGCCCTGGCGCTCGGGCCGGTTCATCAGCCCGCTCAGCGCCTGGCCGACGATGTCGAAGGCGGGATAGTCGATAAAGGGGCTGGGCAGGACATGCTTTTGCCCAAAGCCGGAGATGGCGACATAGATCAGCTTGGGGTTGATCCGGCTCAGCTCGGCATAGCCGATGCCCAGCCGGTCCATCACCCCGGCGCGCAGGTTCTCGACCACGATGTCGGCCTCTTTGGCCAGTTCGGTGAACAGCGCCTTGCCCTCGGGGTGCTTGAGGTCCAGCGTGATGCTTTTCTTGTTGCGGTTCGAGCGCAGCAGCGACAACCCGCGTGGGTTGCCCTGGGCGTCCTGCCGGACCGGGCTGGTCCGGCGTGCCATGTCGCCGCCGTCGCGGGTCTCGACCTTGACCACCTCGGCCCCGGCATCGGCCAGCCACATCGAGCAATAGGGCGCGGCCAGGAAATTCTCGACGGTCAGCACGCGGATGCCCTCCAGCGGGCGCATGCCCAGCATCGAGGACAATCCGGCGGCGGCGGTGTTCAGGTCGGTCATGGCGTCGTCTTTCGTTCTCTGCGCCCCTTGCGGGGCGGTTCAATCCGGCGGCGGTTTGCGGCCGTCAGAAGCGGACCTGCACCGATTTCGTCTCGGTATAGGCCATGATCGAATCGATGCCGAACTCGCGCCCGATCCCCGATTGCTTGAAGCCGCCGAAGGGCATCACCGGGTCGGTCTCGCCGAAGGTGTTGATCCAGACGCGGCCGGCGCGGATGGCGCGGGCGACCTTGTGGGCGCGGCCGATGTCGCGGGTCCAGATACCGGCGGCCAGGCCATAGGTGCTGTCGTTGCCCTGGAAGACCGCGTCCTCTTCGTCCTTGAAGGGGATGATCGCCACGACCGGGCCGAAGATTTCCTCGCGCGCGATCTTCATCCGGTTGGTCACGCCGGAAAACACCGTGGGCGCGACGTAATAGCCGCGCTCGCCCAGGGTGCAGCCGCCGGTCATCAGGCTGGCGCCGTCCTGGTTGCCGGAATCGACATAGCCCATGATCCGCTGGCGCTGCGTGGCCGAGATCACCGGGCCCAGCTTGGTGTCGGCGTCGAAGGGCGAGCCGACCTTCAGCCCGCCGGCGATGCGGCTGATCTCCTGCGCGACCTCGTCATGGATGCTTTCATGCACGAAGAGCCGGCTGCCGGTCGAGCAGATCTGCCCGGAATTGCGGGTGAACCCGTTCACCGCCGCCGCGATCGCCTTGTCCATGTCGGCATCGGGAAAGATGATGTTCGGGGACTTGCCGCCCAGCTCCAGCGTCACGCGCTTGAAGTTCCCGGCCGAGGCCAGCAGGATCGAGCGCCCGACCGCGGTCGAGCCGGTAAAGGACACCTTGTCGATGCCGGGATGTTCGGAAATCGCCGCGCCGACGGTCTGGCCATAGCCGGTCACGACGTTCAGCACGCCCGGCGGCAGCAGCCCGGTTTCCTGAGCCAGTTCCGCGATGCGCAGCGAGGTCAGCGAGGCCAGTTCCGAGGGTTTCAGCACCACGGTATTGCCGCAGGCCAGGGGCGGCGCGATCTTCAGCGCGACCAGCAGCAGCGGCACGTTCCAGGGGTTGATCTGGCCGCAGACCCCCACCGGCTCGCGCAGGGTATAGATGAAGTTCGAGGCATCGGTCGGGTTGGTGGTGCCCAGGATCTTGCTGGGCCAGCCGGCGTAATAGCGGATGGCGTCGATGCACATGTTCACCGCCGCGCCGCTGAACCAGGTCGGCATGCCGTTGTCGAGCGTCTCCAGCGCAGAAAGCTCGTCCTTGTGGCGCTCTACCGCATCGGCGATGGCCAGCAGCACGCGGGTGCGGGCATGGGGCGAGATGCCCTTCCATTCCGGCGCGTCGAAGGCGCGGCGCGCGGCGGCGACGGCGGCATCGACATCGGCCTTGTCGCCCTCGGCGATGCGGGCCAGCTCTTCCTCGGTCGCGGGGTTCAGCACCTCGATGGTCCTGCCCGATTGCGCCTCGACCCAGTTGCCGTCGATCAGCAGCTTCTTGGCGCCGCCGGCAAGCCACCGGCGCGCGGCCTTCATGCCGGGGTGTTCGGTTTGCAGATCGGCTTGGTTCGCGAGTGTCATCCTGTCCTCCCATGTTCGGATGCGGGGCCTTGGCCGCCGCGGTGATCAGCGGGCCGGGGCGTCGAAGGCGGCTGCCTTGCGACAGATCCATGATCCCTCCCCGAGATCCTCCGGCCTGCTGCGAGCCGCGCCCGCCCGTGATCCTTGGCCGTAATCGGCGCGCAAACGGATGCGCCGGCGCTTGCGTTCTTGCGAATCGCATGCCCGACGATTTCCGCTTGATTGCAAGATTGCCTGTAGATATTCCGCTATGCAATACTAAATTCTGCAAAGTGAGGCGGGATTTCACTTGATCTTAGTTTTGCATTGCAGAAGATGATTTCGAAATATATGGTGATGAACGGGCGCCGGAATGATCCCGCGTTCCCTGCGGCCCGGATGGGATTCACCGGAAAAGTGACCCCGGAAAACGAAAGGGGCGTCTTCGGCGCCTCGGGGGCGTGGAGGTTCAAGCGGAGGCATCATGTCCGAAGTGCAAGTCGAGAAACTGGAAGGCAGGGTGGGGCTGGTCCTGCTGAACCGTCCCGCCCGGCGCAACGCGCTGAGCATTTCCCTGCGCAAGGGCGTCGCGGATGCCGTCCAGGCGCTGGATGCCGACGACGACATCCGGGCCATCGTCATCGGCGGCGATGAAAGGGCCTTTGCGGCCGGGGCCGATCTTGGCGAACTGGCCGACATGGTGCCGCTGGACCCGCGGTTCGAGGATCTGGCGGTGATGCGCCGCGCCTGCGACGCCTGCGGCAAGCCGCTGATCGCGGCGGTGCGCGGCTATGCCCTGGGCGGCGGCTGCGAACTGGCGATGATGTGCGACCTGGTCGTGGCCGGGCAGGGGGCGATCTTCGCCCAGCCCGAGGTGCGGGTGGGCATCATGCCCGGCGCGGGCGGCACGCAGCGCTTCCTGCGGGCGGCCGGCAAGGCGCGGGCGCTGCGCTGGCTGCTGACGGGCGAGGCCTTCACGGCCGCGCAGGCCGAGGCCATGGGCATCGTTTCCGAAGTCGTGCCGGACGATCAGGTGATGGAACGCTCGGTCGTCCTGGCGCGCAAGATCGCGGCGCAGCCCGCCAAGGCGGTGACGGCGATCCGCGAGGCGATCCGCGCCGGCGACAACGCCCCGCTGGAAACCGCCCTGATGATCGAGAACCGGCTGTTCCAGATGCTTTTCGCCACCGCCGACCAGCGCGAGGGCATGGGTGCCTTCCTTGAGAAGCGCGAGCCGAGCTTTACCGGAAAATGAAGGGGTTGCGATGACTTATTCTGTTTCTGGCCTGTCCGTCGTCGGGGTGATCGGTGCCGGCATCATGGGCGCCGGCATCGCGCAGGTGCTGGCGGCCAGCGGCTTTCAGACCGTGCTTTACGACACCCGCCCCGAGGCCCTGGCCAAGGCCCAGGCCGACATCCATGCCCGGCTGGACCGGCTGGCCGAAAAGGGCCAGATGGGCGCGCAGGACGCGGCCCATGCCAAGTCCCGCCTGCGCATCGCAAGCGACCTGGCCGATCTGGCCCCCGCGGGCCTGGTGATCGAGGCCATCGTCGAGAACCTCGAGGTCAAGCAGGCCCTGTTCCGGCAGCTGGAAGAGGTCGTGCCGGAAACGGCGGTGCTGGCCTCGAATACCTCGTCGCTGTCCATCGCCGCCATCGGCCGGGCCTGCCGGCATCGTCAGCGCATCTGTGGCATGCATTTCTTCAACCCCGTGCCGCTGATGAAGCTGGTCGAGGTCATCGCCGGCCCCGCGACCCGCCCGGAGGTCATGCAGCTGGCGACCGACCTGGTCGGCCGCATGGGCAAGGTCGCGGTGGTGGCCAAGGACGGGCCGGGCTTCCTGGTCAACCTGGGCGGGCGTGCCTTCTATACCGAGGCGCTGCATATCGAGGCCGAAGGCGTGGCCGCCCCCGAGCAGATCGACCGGATCATGACCGCGGGCTGCGGCTTTCGCATGGGGCCCTTCGCGCTGATGGACCTGACCGGCATCGACGTGAACTTTCCCGTCACCGGCTTCATCCACCAGGGCCATCAATACGACCCGCGCCTGAAGACCGCCCCGCGCCACGAGCGCATGTTCGAGGCCGGGCTTTACGGCCGCAAGGTGGGTCGCGGCTTCTACGACTATTCCGAAGGCGCGGCGAAGCCTGCCGCGCCCGAACCGCCCGAGCCGGGCCGGGCCCCCTTCCGCGCCCATGTCGCCGAGGCGCATCCGGGCTTCGATGCGCTGGCCGCGCGCGGGCTGGAAAGTGCCGCTGACGCCGACCCGATCCTCGTCAGCCCCTGGGGCGAGGATGCGACCACCGTCGCCGCCCGCCTGCGCCTGCCGGCCGAGCGGGTGGTGGCGGTGGATTTCTCGGGCGCCGAGCGCGGCGTGCTGACGCTGATGACGCCGCCGGTCGCCTCGACCGCGCTGCAACCCGTCGCCGAGTGGCTGGCCGCCGTCGGCTACCGGGTCGAGATCGTGCAGGATTCGCCGGGCTTCGTCGCGCAGCGCATCCTGGCGATGATCGTGAACCTGGGCTGCGAAATGGCCCAGACCGGCGTCGGCTCGCCCGCCGACATCGAGACCGCGATGAAGCTGGGGCTGAACTATCCCTTCGGCCCCCTGGAGCTGGGCGACCGGATCGGTGCGGGCAAGGTGCTGGAGACGCTGGAAAACCTGCAAGCCGTCACCGGATCGGACCGCTATCGCCCCAGCCTGTGGCTGCGCCGCCGCGCATTCCTGGACCTGCCTTTGCAGGCCCGGCCGTAAACCGTCATTCAGGAGGAGACCCGAATGAAACCCATCCGCTCGCTGCTTTTCGTCCCCGGCAACAAGGAATCCATGCTGGAGAAAGGCGCCAAGGCCGGCGCCGACGCGCTGATCCTCGATCTCGAGGATTCGGTGCCCCATGCCGAGAAACAGGCCGCCCGCGCCCTGGTCGCCGGCAAGATCCCGGAGCTGGTCGCGCAGGGCCATCGCATCTGGGTGCGCATCAACCGCAGCGCGCATATCTACGACCTCGACGACATCCTGGCCGTGGTGCAGCCCGGCGTCGAGGGGCTGGTGATCTCGAAGCCCTGGGGCCCCGAGGACATCCACATGGCATCGTGCATGATCGCCGAGGCCGAGGCGCGGGCGAATATCGAGATCGGCACCGTCAAGCTGATCCCGCTGCTGGAGACCGCGCGCTCGATGCAGCTGTGCTTCGAGATCGCCGAGCATCCGCGCGTCGCGGCCATCGTCGGCGCCACCGCCAAGAATGCCGACATGGCCCGTGCCCTGCGCTTCGTCTGGACCGCCGACGGGCGCGAGTCGGATTACCTGAAATCGCGCGTCGTCATGGCCGCCCGCGCCGCCGGCAAGCAGCCGATCGGCGGCATCTGGCAGCAGATCAAGGATCTGGAGGGGCTGGAAAAGGCCTCCAGGCTGGACCGCCAGCTGGGCATGTCGGGCGAGCTGGTGCTGCACCCGATGCAGGTCGAGACGGTGAACCGCACCTATACCCCCGATGCCGACGAGGTCGCCTATTACCAGGGCATGATCGACGCGCTGGACGCGGCGATGGCGCAGGGCCGCGCCTCGGTCATGTATGACGGCGAGCATATCGACATCGCCCATGTGAAAACCGCGCGCGAGATCATCGAACTCGCCGGCTCGTTCAAGTAATCCAACGAAAGGAACCCACCATGTCGCATCAAGTCGATTACGCCGCCCTCGCCACCGGGAAATGGTATGAGGATCTGGAGCCGGGCCTGGTGATCAAGAGCGCGATCACCCGCACCGTGACGGAAACCGACAACCTGCTGTTCAGCGCCCTGACGCATAACTCGGCCTGGCTGCACCTGGACGAGGAATATTGCAAGACGCAGATGTTCAAGACCCGGATCGTGAACAGCATGTTCACGCTGTCGCTGCTTTGCGGCATCCAGGTCGCCGACGTCACGCTGGGCACGACGCTCGCGAACCTGGGCTTTTCGGACATCAAGTTCCCCAAGCCCGTGTTCTTCGGCGACACGATCTATGTCGAGACCGAAGTCCTGGGCCGGCGCGAATCGAAGTCGCGCCCCGATGCCGGCATCGTCGATTTCGAGCATCGCGGCATCAATCAGCGCGGCGAGACGGTCGCCGTCCTGCGCCGCCAGGGCCTGATGTCCAAGCGCCCGGCAAAGGCCGCCTGAGATGGGCGATTACCGGGACATCCTCTATGAGGTCGAGGCCGGGGCGGCCACCATCACCATCAACCGCCCCGAGGTGATGAACGCGTTTCGCGCCCAGACCGTCGAGGAGATGATCCACGCCTTCACCCGCGCCGGCGCCGACAGGAATGTCGGCGTCATCGTGCTGACCGGCGCGGGCAGCCGCGCCTTTTGCACCGGCGGCGACCAGTCGGCGCATGGCGAGGGTGACAGCGACGGCTATGGCGGGCGCGGCGTGATCGGCGTGCCGGTCGAGGATCTGCAATCGCTGATCCGCGACGTGCCGCAGCCGGTCATCGCCAAGGTGCGCGGCTATGCCATCGGCGGCGGCAACGTGCTGGCGACGCTTTGCGACATGACCATTGCGTCCGAGAACGCGGTCTTCGGCCAGGTCGGTCCCAAGGTCGGCTCGGTCGATCCCGGCTTCGGCACCGCCTATCTGGCCCGCATCGTGGGCGAGAAGAAGGCGCGCGAGATCTGGTACATGTGCCGCCGCTACAAGGCGCAGGACGCGCTGGCGATGGGGCTGGTGAATGCCGTGGTCCCCGACGACCAGCTGGACGCCGAGGTGCGCCGGTGGTGCGACGAGATCATGGCCCACAGCCCCACCGCCATCGCCATCGCCAAGCGCAGCTTCAACGCCGACAGCGAGAATATCCGCGGCATCGGCGCGCTGGGGATGCAGGCGCTGAGCCTTTACTACCGCACCGAGGAATCCAAGGAGGGCGGCCGCGCCTTTCGCGAAAAGCGCAAGCCGGACTTCCGGCAATGGTAGGGCGGTAAAGGCGGCGCATGACGGCGATGATGGATGAGAGCCTGCCGCCCATGGCCTCGCGGCAGGGTGGCGGGCCTTGGGGCTTCCTGCTGACGGTGTTCATCGGCTGCATGAACAACGCGCCCTTGATGACGGCCCGGCTGATCCTGCCGATGATCGCCATGCAGGCGGGCGCGAGCCCCGGTTTCGTGGGGCTCATCGCCGCCATGTTCACCGCCCTGCCCATCGTCTTCAACGTGGGTTTCGGGCGGTGGGTGGATCGCTCGGGAACGCTGGTGCCGATGGTGCTGGCCTCGTTGCTGATCGGCGTCGCCAGCCTGCTGCCGATCCTGTGGGGCCGGCCGGCGATGCTGCTGGCCATGGCTGGGCTGATCGGCTGCGGCACGGTGTTTTCCCATGTGGCCACCACCCGCGCCGTGGGCGAGATCGGCCCGCCCGAACAGCGCACCCGCAACCTGGGCCTGCTGATCGCGGCCTATTCGGTGTTCCAGTTCGTCGGCCCCATGGTCGCGGGCGTCACGCTGGAGCATTACGGCAAGGACTGGGCGGTGCTGTCGATCGGCACCTTCGCCGTCCTGGCGCTTTGCGGGCTGATGCTGCCGGGGCATCTGTTCACGTGCTGGACCACCTTGCGCGACGCGGCCGCGGCCCGGCCCCGCATCCGCGAGCTGGTGCGGGTGCCCAGCCTCATGCGCTGGCTGGCGGTCAGCAGCGTGACCAGCAGCGTGGTGACGATCTTTCCCTTCATCGTCGCCCTGCACGCGGCCGAGATCGGCATGTCGGCCTCGCAGGCCGGGCTGGCGCTTGGCGCCTTCGCCATCGGCACCGTGGTCTCGCGGCTGCTGACCGGGCCGATCAGCCGCCATGTCCGGGCGCATGTCGCGATCTCGGCCATGCTGGGGGTCGGCGCCATCCTTTACGCCGCGCTGCCGGCCATGGCGGGCTTTGCCTCCTTTGCCGCGCTGAATGCCGCCCTGGGCCTGGTGCTGGGCATGAGCGTGCCTTTCGTGCTGAGCGTGATCTATTCCGTCGCGCCGCCGCGCCGGGTGAACGAGGCCATCGGCCTGTCGATGACCCTGACCAATGTCATCCAGACGCTGATGCCGCTGGGGCTGGGGTTGCTTGCGGCCCGGCTGGGCGGCGCGGTCATGTCCTGGATGCTGGCCCTGCTGATGCTGGGGGCGATAGGGCTGTCGCGAAAGCCATGAGGAACCGCCCGCATCCACCTGATCTTGCATGAAGGACACGCAGACATGACGACCATTCTCGACGGTATCCGGGTGCTGGATTTCGGCCGCTACATCGCCGGGCCGTTCTGCGCCGCCATGCTGGGCGACATGGGGGCCGAGGTGATCCGCATCGAGCCCCCTGCCGGCGCCGACGACCGCTACCTGATGCCGGTGACGCCCGAGGGCGAGGGCGCGCTGTTCCTGCAGTCGAACCGCGGCAAGCGGTCGCTGACGCTGGACCTGACCAGGGACGAGGGCCGCGCGCTGGCCCGCCGGCTGGTCGAGACGGCGGACGTGGTGATCGCCAACGCCCCGCCCGCCGCGCTGGCGCAGCAGGGGCTGGACTACGACAGCCTGCGCGCCGTCAAGCCCGACATCATCCTGACCGTGGCGACGGCCTGGGGCCTGACCGGCCCGAACCGCAATGCCAGCGGCTTCGACGGCACCGGGCAGGCGGTCAGCGGCGCGATCTGGCTGTCGGGCCAGCCGGGCCAGCCGTTCCGTGCCGCGACCTCCTATGTCGATTACGGCACCGCGATCAGTTGCGCCTATGGCACGCTGGGCGCGATCATCCGCAAGCTGCGCACGGGGCAGGGCAGCCTGGTCGAGACCTCGCTGATCGGCACGGCGCTGACCATGACCACGCCGATGCTGATGGAGGAAGCCACCGGCGCCCGCAGCCGGGTGCCGACCGGCAACCGCAGCCCCATCGCCGGGCCCTCGGACCTGTTCGCGACCAGGGACGGCTGGGTGCTGACCCAGGTGATCGGGCAAGGCATGTTCCGCCGCTGGGCCAGGCTGGTCGGGCGCCCCGAATTGCTGGACGATCCGCGCTTTGCCACCGACATCCTGCGTGGCGACAATGGCGAGGAACTCAGCCGCATCATGGGCGCCTGGTGTGCCACCCGCACGGTCGAGGAATGCATGGCGGCGCTGCAGGCCGCGCGCATCCCGGTCACGCGGCTGCTGCGCCCGGCGCAGGTGCTGGAACCCGAGTTCGGCCTGGCCGAAGGGTTCCTGAACTGGATGGATCACCCGGCCTTGCCGGGCCCGCTGCCCGTCGCCCGGCCGCTGGCGACGGTCACGGGCATGGATGCGACCGCGGTCCGCCCCGCCCCGGCGCTTGGCGCGCATACGGATGAACTGCTGGGCCAGCTGGGGATTTCCGAAGCCGAGATCGCCCGGCTCAGAGGCGACGGCATCGTCTAGGAAGGGGCAGGGCGGCCGGCCCTGCCCGATGCTTCAGCGCTGGCCCGGCAGGATGCGGTTCACCGCCGACACCACCGCGGCCAGCGAGGCGGCGACGATATTGCTGTCGATCCCGACGCCCCAGGTTTTGCCCTGCGGATGCTCGATCACCATGTAGCACACCGCATTCGCATCCGACCCGCCCGAGATCGAATGTTCGGAATAATCCGCCACGGTGATCTCGGTGCCGAGCCAGGTCGACAGGGCATGCACGAAACCATCGACCGGCCCCGTGCCCGAGCCCGAGATCTTGACCGGATTGCCCCGGTCCAGGATCGTGGCCTCGACCAGGCGGCGATGCCCCTTGTCGGCCGACATGGCGGGGATGGTGACGTGGTCGACGAATTTCAGCCGTCCCGCCGGCTGGTCGACATAGTGCCGGGTGAAGAGGCCGTGGATCTGCTCCGAGGTCAGCTCGGTCCCCTCGGCATCGGTCACGGCCTGCACCTCGCCGGCGAATTCGACCTGCAGTCCGCGCGGCAGGTGGAAGCCATAGTCGGCCTGCATGACATAGGCGATGCCGCCCTTGCCCGATTGCGAGTTGATGCGGATGATCGCCTCGTAGCTGCGGCCCAGGTCCTGCGGGTCGATGGGCAGGTAGGGCACCTCCCATTGCGGCTTGTTGGCCTTGCGCAGCGCCTTCATCCCCTTGTTGATCGCATCCTGGTGTGAACCGGAAAAGGCGGTATAGACCAATTCGCCGACATAGGGGTGGCGCTCGCCCACCGGCATCTGGTTGGAATATTCGTAGACGTCCTTGAGCCGGTTGATGTCGCTGCAATCCAGCCCCGGATCGACGCCCTGCGTGTACATGTTCAGCGCCAGCGTCACCAGGTCGACGTTCCCCGTCCGCTCGCCATTGCCGAAGAGCGTGCCCTCGACCCGCTCGGCCCCGGCCATCAGCGCCAGTTCCGTGGCGGCGACGGCGGTGCCGCGGTCGTTGTGCGGATGCAGCGACAGCGTGATCGAATCGCGCCGGTCGAGATTGCGCCCCATCCATTCGATGGCGTCGGCATAAAGGTTCGGCGTCGACATCTCGACGGTGGCGGGCAGGTTCAGGATCAGCTTGCGCTCGGGCGTGGGCCGGACGATCTCGGTCACGGCGTTGCAGATCTCCAGCGCCACCTCCAGTTCGGTGCCGGTGAAGCTTTCGGGCGAATATTCGAACTGGAAATCGCCGCCGGCCTTCGCCGCCATGTCGGTGATCAGCTTGGCGGCGTCGGTGGCGATCTGCTTGATGCCGGCCACGTCCTTTTCGAACACCACCCGGCGCTGCAATTCGCTGGTCGAGTTGTAGAAATGCACGATGGGCGATCTGGCGCCTTCCAGCGCCTCGAAGGTGCGGGCGATCAGTTCGGGCCGGCACTGGACCAGCACCTGCATGCGCACGTCCTCGGGCACGTTGCCATGCTCGATCGCCCAGCGGGTGAAGCCGAAATCGGTCTCGGAGGCCGAGGGGAAGCCGATCTCGATCTCCTTGAAGCCCATGTCGAGCAGCAGGGCCAGCATCCGCGCCTTGCGGTCCTGGCCCATCGGGTTCACCAGCGCCTGGTTGCCGTCGCGCAGGTCGACGGAACACCAGGTGGGCGGCTGGGTGATCCGCTTGTCCGGCCAGGTGCGGTCGGCCAGTTCGATGCGGGGATAGGGCTCGTATTTGACCGGGGCGTTGGCCATGCCGGCCGGTGCGCTTGCTGGCGCGGTCATCTGCATTCCTCCGAGGCGGTATTCATCTTTTCCCTTGCGATCATACGCCAAGACCGGCGTTTTGCACGGCGGAATCGACCCAAGGCCGTCGGCGCGATCCTGCCGGGTAACGCGGCCGTTTTCAAGGACATGGCCGTAATCCGCAAGGGAAAGCGCGATTTCGGCATTCTGTTCGATCAGCAGGGTGCCACGCCCATGCCGGCGATCTCGCGGATCGGATGCGCCACCCCGTCGGCTCGTCCAGCGCAAGAGCCACAGCGCCGAGATCAGCGCGCGGACGATGGCGACCATCTGGCCGCCGCGGAAGATGCCGGCCACGGTCGAAAGCCGATTGCGCAGTTCGCGAAAACGGCTCCTGCGCGCTGGACATCCCGCGCCACGTCCTCGCGATCCGGCGCAATCTGGCGCTGGCCAGTGTGGTCGCCGAGCAGATCGGCGGCCGGTTCATCGCAGGCCGAGCCTGGGGGGCCGGGGCGAAGATGCCGCCCCGGCTTGCGGTTCACGCGACCCGCTTGAAGATCGCGGTCAGGCCCTGGCCGCCGCCGATGCACATGGTTTCCAGCCCGTATTGCGCCTCGCGCCGGCGCATCTCGCGCAGCATGGTGGTCAGGATGCGCACGCCGGTCGCGCCGACCGGATGGCCCAGCGAAATGCCCGAGCCGTTGACGTTCATCCGCTCGAAATCCGCCTTGCCGAAGCCCCATTCGCGGGTGCAGGCCAGGGCCTGGGCGGCGAAAGCCTCGTTCAGCTCGATCAGGTCGATGTCCTTCATCTCCAGCCCGGCGCGGGCCAGCGCCCTGGCGGTCGAGGGCACCGGGCCGATGCCCATGCGATGCGGCTCGACCCCGGCCACGGCCCATGTCACCAGCTCGCCATAGGGGCGCAGGCCCAGCTTTTCGGCGGTGTCGATGTCGGTGACGACGCAGACCGCCGCGCCGTCGTTCTGGCCGCTGGCATTGCCGGCCGTCACCGTCGATTCAGGGTCCGAGCCCAGCATCACCGGCCTGAGCGAGGCCAGCTTTTCCAGGGTCACGTCGGGGCGGACATGTTCGTCGCGGTCCAGCACGATCTCGCCCTTGCGCTTGTCCTTGTCCTTGACCGTGACCGGCACGATTTCCTCGGCGAAGCGGCCGTCATCGGCCGCGGCGGCCGCGCGCAGATGCGAGTTCACCGCCAGCTCGTCCTGCTCCTCGCGCGGGATCGCATATTCGCGGCGCAGGTTCTCGGCCGTCTCCAGCATGCCGCCCGGCACCGGATAGCGATAGCCGCCCGAGGTGACGCGGCCGCGCGCCAGCCGGTCATGCAGCTGCGCCGGGCGGCCGCCGGTGCCCCAGCGCATGTCCTCGGTGTAATATTCGGCGCGGCTCATGCTTTCGCAGCCGCCGGCCAGCACGATCTCGGCCGCGCCGGTCTGCACCCGCATGGCTGCGTCGATCACCGCCTGCAGGCCCGAGCCGCAGCGGCGGTCGATCTGGATGCCCGGCGTGCGGATCGGCAGGCCGGCGTCCAGCGCCACGACCCGGCCGATGGCCGGCGCCTCGCCATTGGGATAGCACTGGCCGAAGATCACGTCGTCGATCCTTTCCGGGTCGATGCCGGTGCGGGCCAGGACCGCCTCGATCACCGTCCGGCCCAGATGCGTGGCCGGAACGCCCTTGTACATGCCGCCATAGCCGCCCACCGCCGTGCGCACCGGCTCGCAAATCACAACCCGTTTCATCGCTTGTTCTTTCTCCTGACGCTTGTCTGGCCTGCGATTGCCGCCGCAAGCCGTTGCCGCTTCCGAATTCCCTGGCCGCGATGGCGGGGCGCCCTTTTCCGTCTGTCCGGCGGCAACTGCGCCCTTGCCACGGCTCGAGGAATAAACTATAGAACGAAATCATCTTCCGCAATACGAAATATAAATCGTGCCGCGGAGGGCATGATCGCGGCATTTCCGGCAGAGAATCGGGCGCCTTGCGCCGGTGCATCCGCCAAGCCGGGCCGCGAAGCCCGGATCGTTCATCGCGGCCCCGCGCCGCTTCTTTTGGGAGGATTCGTCCTATGGCGAACAAGAAATTGCGCACCCCGCTTTGCGACCTGCTGAACATCGAGGTGCCGATCCTTCAGGCCGGCATGGGGGGGGTCGCCTTCGGCCCGCTGGCCGCGGCCGTGTCCAAGGCGGGCGGGCTTGGCACCATCGCCGCGATCTCGCCCACGCCGGCGCGGGTCGAGGAAGAGATCAAGCTGGTGCGCAGCATCACCGACAAGCCGCTCTGCGTCGACATCGGCTTTCCCGCCCGCGCGCCCAAGGATCTGTCCGAGGTCCAGCTGGACAAGATGCCCGAGCCGCTGGAACGGCTGCAAAAGGAGATCGAGGAACTGGGCGTCGAGGTGAAGCCGGTCGACGACCAGGCCATGAGCATCGAGGACGCCAAGGAAAAGCTGGAGATCTGCTTTCGTCACAAGGTCGAGGTGGTGGCCTGCGCGCTCGGCACGCCGAAATGGGCGGTCGAGGCCTGCCATGAAAACGGCGTCAAGGTGATCAGCGTCGTCGGCTCGGCCCGCCATGCCCGCTCGGCCATCCGCAACGGCGCCGACGTGGTGGTGGTGCAGGGCACCGAGGGCGGCGGCCATACCGGCGACGTGGGCCTGAACACCCTGCTGGCCGAGGTGCTGGAATTCGCTACCGTGCCGGTGGTGGCGGCGGGTGGCATCGTCAACGGCGCGCAGATCGCCGGCCTTCTGACCGCGGGGGCGCAGGGCGTCTGGGTCGGCACCCGCTTCATCGCCACCCCGGAATCGAGCGTGGGCCCGAACTACAAGCAGTCCATCGTCGAGGCCGATTACGACCAGACCATCCGCTCGCTGCTGTTCGACGGCCTCTATGTCCGCCAGATCAAGAACCGCTACACCGAGGTCTGGGAAGGCCACGAGGACGAGATGCTGCCCTATCCCTTGCAGCGCAAGGCGCAGGGTCCGGTGCGCTTTGCCGCCGCCGCCGCCGACCTCAAGGACCACCAGGCGCTGCCGGCGGGGCAGGGGTCCAGCGTGATCCGCGACATCCTGCCCGCGGGCGCGGTGCTGGAGCGGCTGGTCGAGGAAACCGTGGCGCAGCTTTCGAGCCTGCAAAACCGGGTTCAGTTCGGCTGAGAAACAGGCATCGTTCCGGCCGCGGGGATCGCGCGGCCGGAACGGGCATCGAGCGAAGGGGGGATTATCTTGACCGAACAGACTGCGACCGCGCCGCGCCCGCTGGAAGGGGTGCGGGTTCTCGACCTGACCGTTGCGCTGGCGGGGCCTTACGGCACGCTGCTGCTGGCGGGGCTGGGGGCCGAGGTCATCAAGATCGAGGCGCCTCAGGGCGGCGACATCGCCCGCTTCAACCCGCCCTTCTATGGCAAGGACGGCATCCATTTCGACGCGCTGGAGGATGGCGACATCTCGCTGTCGATCCTTGCCCGCGCGCGCTCGAAGAAATCGGTCTCGCTGGACCTCAAGACCGACGACGGCCGGCGCATCTTCCACGAACTGGTCAAGCATGCGGATGTGGTCTTCGAGAACCTCAGCGACGGCGTGGTCGAGCGGCTGGGCGTCGACTACGAGACGCTGCGCAAGATCAACCCGCGCATCGTCTACGGTTCCGTCACCGGGCTGGGCCGGCCCAGCCTTTATCCCGGCGTCAAGGCCATGGACATCACCGTGCAGGCGCTGAGCGGGGCGATGGACACCACCGGCTACCAGGACGGCCCGCCCATGCGCTTCGGCCTGCCGATCAGCGACCTGCTGGCGCCGCTTTACGCGGTGATCGGGGTGCAAGCGGCGCTGCGCCAGCGCGACCGGACGGGCAAGGGCCAGCATGTCGTCGTCTCGATGCTGGAATGCCTCAGCTCGCTGCTGGCCTTCGAGCATTTCGACGTGTTCCAGCGCCACGGCTTCCCGGCGCGGTCCGGGAATTATCACAACCGGCTGACGCCCTTCGGCGTCTATGCGACCCGCGACGGCCATGTCTCGATCGCCGCGGCCAACGATGCCTGGACGCGCTCGATCTTCGAGGCGATGGGCCGGCCGGAGTTGATCGAGGATCCGCGCTTTGCCTCGCGCGGGCCCAGGGCGACGAATGCGGACGTGCTGAACCGGCTGATCGAGGACTGGACCAGCCAGCACAGCTCGGAGGAGGTGATCCGCATGCTGGCGACCGAACGCAGCGTGCCCTGCGTGCCGGTGCGCACGGCGCTGGAAAGCCTGTCCGACCCCGCGCTCTTCGCCGCCGGCACCCTGCAGCAGCTGGAACATCCGGTGGACGGCAAGATCGACGCCGTCGGGGGCGGGGTGCCGATCCACATGTCGGGCTCCGCCGTGGGGCTGGAACGGCCGGCGGCGCTGCTGGGATCGGACAATGCCGGGGTGCTGGGGCAGTTGCTGGGGCTGGATGATGCCGCCCTGGCCGAACTCAAGGCGCGCAATGTGATCTGATCTTGCGCCAGGGGGGGCGCGCCGGCTTGCGAGCGCCCCCATGGCGACCATCCCGGTCCCGGACCAGCAGGCGATCCGGGACGCGGAGTTGCGGATCGCGTCGAAATTCGACCCCGACTGCTGGCCGGAACGCGACCGCGAGGGCGGCTTTCTCGAGGCGTTTTATTACGCCTGCGTGGGCGGCGGCTGGCTGGGCATCGCCATGCCCGAGGCCTATGGCGGGACCGGGATCGGCATCACCGAGGCGGCGGTCTTCTTGCAGGCCATGGCGGAAGCGGGCGGCGCGGTGCAGGCGGTCTTTGACCGGCCCATCGGCCAGAACCAGGGCATCCGGCATCCCTTGGCGCAGAACTGGGCGAAGCTGATGATGCTGCATGCCGCAAGGCTGTGGGACGAAGGCAAGCCCTGCCGTTTCCGAAGCGAAAGCGGCCAAGCTGCTGGCCTTGCAGGCGGCGGTGGCGACCTGCCAGAACGCGATGCTGACCCATGGCGGCTAGAGCTATGCCAAGGAATACCATGTCGGGCGCTTCCTGCGCGCGGTGATGATCCTTTATATCGCCCCGATCATCCCGCAGCTCATTCTGTCCAACATCGCCGAGAAGAGACTCGGCCTGCCGAAGTCGTATTGAGGGCACCGCCCGCCGGGGCGGCCAGCGGGATTCCCAGGGCATACCATAATTTCGTATTGCAAAATTAAATTCCTAAAAGTAGATTTGCGCGAGGGCGCGGCGCAGGGCCGCGCATGGGGAATTCGCAAGATGGATGTGCTGGCCGCGGGGGTGTCCCCCGGTTGACCGGGCATGGCTTGCAGGGGGGAAGGGGAAGCCATGTCTTTCAGTCTGTTGGATGTCCGGGACCGGCTTGGGGTGCAACCGGGGCGCATGTTCATCGGCGGCAGGTGGGTGGACTGGGACGGTCCGCGCTTCGACCAGGTCAGCCCCGCGACCAACGAGGTGATGACCAGCTTTGCCGAGGCCGGTCGGCGCGGCGTGGACATGGCCGTCGCTGCCGCCCGCCGGGCCTTTGACGAAGGGCCCTGGCCGCGCATGGCGGCGCAGGACCGCAAGCGCATGCTGCAGCGCATCATCGAACGCATCTACGACGCCGAGGAGGAGCTCGCGCAGCTGCAGACGCTGGACAACGGCATTCCCTATCATTTCAGCCGCAACTCGCGCCTGTCGGGCAAGGCCTGCGCCGACATCTTCGACCATTACGCCGGCTGGATCGACAAGATCACCGGCGAGACCTATCCGCAATTCTCGGACGCCTCGAACTTCCATTACATGAGCTTTCGCGAGCCGGTGGGCGTCGCCGGGCTGATCACCGCCTGGAACGCGCCGCTGGCGATGTTCGCGATGAAGGCGGGGCCGGCGCTGGCCTGCGGCTGCACCGTGGTGCTGAAACCGTCCGAGAACACCAACCTCGCCGCCACGCGGCTGGCACAGATCCTTGCCGAAAGCGACCTGCCCGAGGGCGTGTTCAACTTCGTCACCGGCGCGGGCGGGACCGGCGCGGCGCTGGCCGGCCATCCCGGCGTGGACAAGGTCAGCTTCACCGGCTCGGCCGCGGTGGGCGAACGGATCGCCAATGCCAGCGGGCTGAACATGAAGCGGCTGTCGCTGGAGCTGGGCGGGAAAAGCGCGGGCATCGTCTTTCCGCAGGCGCGCAGCGTCGCGGGGGCGGCGACCACGCTGATGGGGCTGTGTTCCACCTTCCTGTCGGGGCAGGTCTGCTCGACCTCCAGCCGGGCGCTGGTGCATGTCTCGGTGCTGGACGAATTTGTCCACCACGCGACCGAGCAGGTCAGGAACGTCCGCTTCGGCAATCCCTTCGACGCCGCCACCACCTCGGCGCCGATGATCACCAGGGCGCATCTGGAACGCGTGCTGGGCTTCGTCGAAAGCGGCAAGGCCGAGGGCGCGATGCTGGCCTTCGGCGGCGACCGGCCCGGCGGCGATCTGGCGAACGGCAACTGGGTCAACCCGGCCATGTTCGTGGGCGTGACCAACGACATGCGCATCGCCCGCGAAGAGATCTTCGGCCCGGTCCTGTCGGTCATCCCCTTCGAGACCGAGGAAGAGGCGATCCGCATCGCCAACGACAGCGAATACGGGCTGGCCGGGACGCTCTGGACCGCCGACGTGACGCAGGCCTTCCGGGTGGCGCGTGCCATCCGCTCGGGCTCGGTCGGCATCAACGGCTATGCCAGCATCCCCAACGCGCCGATGGGCGGCGTCAAGCGTTCGGGCATCGGGCGCGAGGGCGGCTGGCCGGCCATCGAGGCCTTCACCGAGCTGAAGACCATCAATTTCAATCTCGACATCTGACGGGGAGAACCGGGACATGCGCCTCAAGGACAAGCGCGCCATCGTGACCGCCGCCGCCTCGGGCATGGGCGCCGCCGGCTGCAAGCTTTTTGCGCAGGAAGGCGCCACCGTCGCGGTGGTCGACATCCACCCCGAGCGGACGCAGGCCGTGGTGGACGAGATCCTGGCAGCGGGCGGCAAGGCCAGGGGCTTCGTCGCCGACCTGTCCAGGCCCGAGGAATGCGGCCGGGTGATCCGCGAGGCCGCCGATTGGCTGGGCGGGCTGGACCTGCTCTGGGCCCATGCCGGCACGCCCGGCCCCGCGCAATTCGAGGAGATGGAGAAGGCGGATTACGACTTTACCGTCAACCTGAACCTGACCTCGGCGGTGCAATGCGCCGCGGCGGCCGGCCCGCTGATGCGCCAGCGCGGCGGCGGCTCGATCCTGTTCACCTCGTCGGTGGGCGGGCTGGTCGGCTCGATGATGGCGCCGATCTATTCCATGGCGAAATTCGGGGTGATCGGCCTGACCATGTCGCTGGCGCAGCGCTATGCCGCGGACGGCATCCGCGTGAACGCGATCTGCCCCGGCCCGGTGGACACGCCGATGCTGCCCTTGTTCTTCGGCCGCAAGGGCGACGAGGACAAGACCGAGGAGAACCGCCAGAAGCTGATGGCCATCGTGCCGATGGGCCGCGCCGCGCAACCCATCGAGATCGCGCATGGCGCGCTGTGGCTGCTGTCGGACGACGCGTCCTTCGTCACCGGCATCGCGCTGCCGGTGGACGGCGGCTACACCTGCCGCTGACGGGATGGGGGACGACATGATCTGGCAAGGACGAACCGACAGGCTGTTCATCGGCGGCGAATGGGTGGCACCCAGTTCCGGCACCTTCGTCGAGGTGATCTCGCCCATGACCGAAGAGCCGGTCGCCAGCGTGGTCTCGGGCGACAGGGCCGATGCCGACCGCGCCGTGGCCGCCGCCCGCATGGCCTTCGACCACGGCCCCTGGCCGCGCATGGCGCTGCCCGAGCGGATCGAGGTGCTGGCCCGGCTGCGCGACCTGATCGCCGAGCGGCAGGATCTGATCGCCAGGCTGGTCACGGCTGAGAACGGCTGCCCGATCAGCACCTCGCAATGGATGCAGGCCGCCGGCCCCAGGGTGCTGATGGACGTGTTCTTCGAACTCGCGCCGCAATACCCGTTCAGCGACCTGCGCCGCACGCCACTTGGCAACGGGCTGGTGCTGCGCGAGCCGATGGGCGTGGTCGCCGCCGTGGTGCCCTGGAACGCGCCGCTGCTGCTGGCAATCCTGAAGATGACTCCGGCGCTGCTCTGCGGCAATACCGTCATCCTCAAGCCGGCGCCGGAAACCCCGGTCAACGCCTATCTGCTGGCCGAGCTGGTGCAACAGGCCGGGCTGCCGCCGGGCACGGTCAACGTGCTGCCCGCCGACCGCGAGACCAGCGAATACCTGTGCCTGCATCCGGGCGTGGACAAGGTCAGCTTCACTGGCTCGACCGCCGCCGGGCAGCGCCTGGGCGGGCTTTGCGGGCAGGAGATCCGCCGTATCACGCTGGAGCTGGGCGG
>NZ_VCBQ01000083.1:0-22103 GCF_006386455.1 Paracoccus sp. FO-3
CGGGGGCATCCACCCCATCAAAAGGGGCTCTGACGCAGATTGTGTGATGTCTGTATGCGCCAGCTCTACATTGAGCGTGTTTGTTCAAGGAGGTGGACATCATGCAGGCACGCTACGATACCAAGCTTTTGCCTGAGGGGGTGCGCGCAACCGGATACAGGGTCGACGGCGCCGTGATTTCGGTTGATGCGGAGATGATCCGGTCCGAAGCGTTCTGCCCGGAGTGCGGCTTCCGGTCAGCGCGCCGACATGGGTGCTATGTCCGCAGTCTCGCAGATCTGCCCGCCCACGGTCGAACTGTTCAGCTGCGCCTTTCGGTTCGACGGTTCCGATGTCTGATTGCGCAATGCCCGGTCAAGACGTTTAGCGAGGCAGTCCCGGTCTCTCTCGCGCAGCCGCATGGTCGGCGAACGGGCCGCTTCCAGGATCTTGTTGCATATCTTGGTCGGGCCATGGGGGGCCGACCTGCCCAGGCACTTGGGCGTCGCATTCTGCTGCGCGTCAGCAAAGACACCTTCCTGCGAGGCGCAGTGCGACCGGCGAATGAGCCGTTTCCGCGACCGCGTGTCGTCGGCATTGACGACTGGGCTTGGCGCAAGGGGCAGCGCTACGGCACCTTGGTCTGTGATCTCGAGCGCCGCGCTGTCATCGACCTCCTGCCGGATCGCGAGCCCGCGACTGTGTCCGCCTGGCTGCGACGTCATCCGCAGATCGAGATTGTCGCGCGGGATCGGAATGGCGGGTAGGCGCAGAGATGCAGAAATCGTCCCGCATCTCCGGTGGCGCGCCTGGCAAGCAGTCCGAAGCAATTAAGTCCCGGAAAGGCCGGCATCCGCGTTTGCCTTGATGACATCTGCCAAGCGCTCGGCCAGCATCATGGTCGGCAGGTTAGTATTGGCGCGCGGGATGGATGGCATGATCGAGGAGTCACACACCCTCAGGCCATCAAGTCCCAGGACCCGCCCGCCTCCGTCTGTGACCGCCATCGGGTCATCTGGGGCGCCCATGCGGCAGGTACCTGACGCGTGCCATACCCCTGACACGGAGTTTCCGATGAACTCTTCCAGACCCCTGTCGTCGGCGAGCAGTTTCCGCAGGCTTATGCCCATGGTGACGACAGTATGGATCAACAGGTTGCGCAGCGGTCCTGCCCAGTCGAGCATCTTTGAGAAAAGCCGCAATTGGAAGGCGTTCCATGGGCCTGGTGCAGATACGCGCTTTACCCGTTCGGAATAGCTGGTCGGGAAGACCGGGCCACATACCTGCTTCAGATCGGGATTCGAGAGTATCTTAGCGGCCAGCCGGAAGCCCTCCTTCAGGCGTTCCATATCTCGCGGATCCGAGAGCAGACGAAAATCGACCTCAGGTTCCACTCTCGGGTCTGCGCTACGCAGACGGACTTCGCCGCGCGAAAATGCTTTGTTGACCCAAACGAGAATTGTGCCAAGTCTCTGGCCAATGCCGTGCCAGGCGGTCCGTCCCAGGATGGCGCAGTGCATGTCGCCCGCCTCAGCGTCGGAAATCGACGAGGTGTAGCGCAACAGCGCCTGATCATGATGCTCCTCGAGATCTTGCATCCGAAGGGCCGGAGGAAGGTAGGTCGAGACGGCGATAAGCGGGTGTTCCATCAGGTTCTTGCCGACGCCAGCCAGATCATGACGGGAACAGATACCAAGCGATTGCAATTCTTCCGCAGGTCCGATCCCGCTTCTCAACAGCAGCGCGCAGGAATGAATGCCTCCCATGGTCACCAATGTTTCGCCTGCCGGGATGGGACAGGGATCTTCACCATCGCGGGCCACCTCGGCGCCCGTCACGCGCTTGCCGTCGAACGTCAGTTTCAGGGCATGGGTCCCGGTCTGAATTGTCAGGTTCGAGCGGGCACGAACCTCATCGGTCAGATAGCCGACCGAGGCCGGGACTCGGTGGCCGTCGTCGCTGACAGTGATGCATGCGGGAAAAACGCCATCCTCCCACAGACCGTTCTGGTCATCACGAGCCGGGTAGCCCTGAGCCACGAGTGTCCGCTTGACCGCCTGCACGAAGCGAGAGACTTTGTTGGCCGGCAATCGGCGGACGGGAATAGGGCCGTCCTTACCATGATATTCGTTGTCAAAATCAACGTCCCGCTCAAGCTTGCGAAAATAGCGCAAGGCGGTCTCGCCGTCCCAACCCTCCGCTCCGATGCGGCCCCATTCATCGTAATCATCTAGCGCGCCGCGGTTGGCGACCATGGCATTGATCGCTGAACCGCCACCCAGAACCCGTCCCTGCTCATACAGGCGAGGGGCCTGCTTTCCCTTTGTATTGGGAGCGCCGCTTATGCGAGCCTCGAGGGTGGGCCAGATATTCGCGCGGTCAAGATAGGCCAGGCCGGGATAACGGGCACGGATATCTTTGGGCATGGAATCCCGCGTGATGTCGCGACCGGCTTCGATCAAAAGAACGGTCTTCGACGGATCCTCAGAGAGGCGCGCGGCGAGCACACAGCCCGCCGAGCCCCCACCCAGGATCAGATAGTCAACCGCCTGGATGTTTCGTGTCATCAGTCGTTCGCTCCCCACCGTTGCGGGTAGCCGGGCATCGACTCGCAGCCGCATGTGGCGAAATGCAGCGGCGGCAGTTGCGGATCGATGAACGCGTCACGCTCGGCCTCGGTGATGACCGGCTGCGGCAGAATCCATTCCGGGGCGGGAACGGGTTCGCCCTTCAGTACCTTCAGCGCGGCCTGCACAGCGGTACGCCACTGGAACGCGGGATAGGTGGGGGCGATTCCCTTGAAGCCATCATCCTTCCAAGCCTGGAGATAGTCCTGTTCATCCTCGCCGGTGATGACCGGATAAGGAAGGCCCATATCTTGGAAAGCCTCCGCCACAGCGACAGACACCACGCCAAGATCGACCCAGACCGCATCGATATGTCCGGTGCGGCTGAGATAGTCGACAACTGTCGCCTTGGCCTTCGCCCTGTCGCCGCCGACAAACTCGTTGCCGATCACCTTGACGTCGGCTTCGGCAAACACCTTTTCTGCGGCTGCCCAACGGGTTTCAAAGATGTCGAGGCCGGGCGCGGTGCGAAGGACCAGTACGTTGCCGCCCTTCGGCACATTGGCGACCACATAATCGGCCGCAGCTTTGCCCCAGGCATAGCCGCCGATCGAGCGCACGGCGGTCACCGGGCAACTGGTGTTTACCGAGCGGTCGAAGGTGATGACCGGCAGCTGCTTGCAGGCCTCTTCGACCACGGGGGTCAGCGCCGCCGACGTATTCGGCGAGACGATCAGCACATCGCACGAGCCGCTGTTGAGGAACGAGCGGATGTCCGAGATCTGCTTGTTGTCATTTCCCTGTGCATCGGCATAGTCAAAGCTGGCGATCTCGTCCGGGTGCAGGTCGACTTCGGCCTTCATCGTGGTCCAGCCGGTCACGCGCCAGGCGTTGCTGACGCTGGCATTCGAAAAGCAGACCCGGTACGGACCGGGCTTTGCATGGGCCGAGGTATCGGCCAACTCGGCGTCGAACCACTGCTCCCAGGGCTTGTCGGCGGGACCGTTCGGGGTCGCCGACATCAGCGCAACCTGCGCGGCATGTTCCTTGTCAATGTCGACATTGGCGACCTGTGCCATCGCGCCTCCCTGCGCGGTGGCTACGAACGGCGCTAAGACGCCGGCCAGCATGGTCTGTCTTGTTACCTTTTTCATTGTCATCTCCTCCTGTCAGACAATTTTCATTTGGTTGGTTTGGTCGGTTGCCACCGGAGTGGGGAAGGCTGTCCGGAAGGGGGCGGCGCTCATTCTCGTCGGCTTGTCATGGCGGCGGCCAGCACGAGAATGGCCCCCTGAACGGCTAGGCGGACGGGTTGGGAAACGCCGACGAGGTTCAGCACGGTAAAGATTGCGTAGAGCGTCAGCGCACCGCAGGCGGCCCCTGCGATCGAGCCACGCCCGCCTAGCAGGACGACGCCGCCGATCACCGCCGCTGCGACTGCCTGCAACGCATAGTCGCCGCCCACATCAACCGAAACGCCGGAATAGCCGCCCAGCAGCAGGCCCGCGAGGACTGCGCAAAGGGACGAGACCGCGAAGCAGGCAATTCGGACACGCTGCGTCGGCACCCCCGCCAGCGCGGCTGCGCGCGGATTGTCACCCAGCATGAAAACCATGCGACCGAAGTTAGTGCGATGCAGCAGCCAATAGGTCGCTGCGAGGCTCGCGATCAGGGCGATGACGCTATAGGGCAGCGAGCCAGTCAGCGGCACATCGTCGATGCGCCCGCGTCCGAGGCTACGCATGTTCTCGGGTAGGGAAGAGGACGGCGCGCCGCCCGACCAAGCCATCGCGATGCCTTTGACCGCAAGAAGCGTTCCCAACGTGGTGATGATTGAGGGCACCTTGAGAAAAGCGACGGCGAGGCCATTGATCATCCCAACGCAGAGGCCGATACCGACGACACTGGCCAGTGCGAGACCGGCGAATGCGGGGTCGCCGCGAGTGATCATCGCGCCAGCAATCACCACCAGCGTGATGAGCGAGCCGGAAGATAGGTCGAACCCGCCCGATATCAGAACGAAAGTGGCCCCGCAGGTCAGGATTACCAGCGGTGCGGCGCGCTGGAGAAAGCTCATCAGGCCGGGGCCGGTCTGGTAAAGCGGGCTTAGATAAATCATGAGTGCCAGCAGAATTAATAGGAGCGGCAGCGCGGGGTTGTACTTGATCAGTGCTTTCATGCCGCTTCCTCCCGGCTGCGATAGGTGTAGCTGGCCACTGCCGCGATCACGATCACGCCGCGCAGGACTTGGCTTAGGAATGGATCGATCTGGAGCATGTTGAAGATTGCATCGGTAGCAGCGAAAACGAGGACCCCCGCGAGGGTGCCCGCGATACTGATGCGCCCACCGGACAAGAGCGTCCCGCCGATCACTGCCGCTGCGATGGAGCTGAGGTCATAGCTGCCGTCCCGCCCGATCCAGGGCGTACCTGTGCCTAGACGGCTGGCAAGGTAGAGGCCTGCCAAGGCGCTCATAACCGCGGAGAAGGCAAATGTGGCAACGGTGACGCGGCTGCCGTGAATACCTGCCAGCCGGGCGGCGCGGGGATTGCCCCCGACGGCGAGAAGCCGACTTCCAGTACGGGTTCGCTGCAGGACAAAAGCAGTTAGCAAGGCGATGGTCAGCAGCGACAGCAGCGAAACCGGGACGCCTCCCAGTTTGCCATAGGCGACCACTTGGAACGTCTTCGGCACGGTACCTTGAAGCGCTCCATAGGACAGGCTGAGAATCCCCTGAAGCACAAGGCTGGTACCCAGCGTCGCAATCAATGGGCTGACCCGTAGCAAGGTGACCAGCAGGCCGTTCAGGACGCCGACGGAACCGCAGATCGCGATGACCATGACCGTCGCTTCGGCAATATTGCCAGGATCGTTCTGCATGAAATAGGCGGCGAGAACGGCCGCGACGCTGACTATATTGGCAACTGAAAGATCGATTGCGCCGCCAGCGATGACGACGGCTTGGCCCATCGCGACTAGCGACAAGGCGACAGTGCGTTCGAAAAGTCCTAGAAAGCCGGCAAAGGAGACTTGAGAAAACTGCCCCGTCACAACCGCTGTGAACGCGTAGAAGACGATCGATGCGGTGGTGAGGCTAATTGCGATGCCCTGTTGATGCCAGGTTGCACGCATTGCGGTCATTGGACCCTGAAATGAAAATGTCGTCATGTTCATGCGGCGTCCCCGTCTCTAGCCGACAGGGCCTGCCCCTGGGACCGGCCTACCTGTGGCGGGTCATGGCGCATTGCGTGGCGTATGATCTCGTCCTCGGAAGTCCCGCGCGGAAGTTCAGCCACCAGTTGCCCTGCCGCCATAACACCGATTCTGTCGCATAGGCCAATCAGCTCCATCAGGTCGGAGGAGACCACCAGCACAGCGCCACCTGCCTCGGCGAAGCCGCGCAGCATTCGGTAGATTGCGGCGCGTGCGCCCACGTCGATGCCTCGGGTGGGCTCTGAGACGATCCAGACTCGTGGTGCAACGGCCCGCCAGCGCGCGAACATCACCTTTTGCTGATTGCCGCCGGACAATTCGCCTACTGGCATTCCGAAATCTGCGCAGCGCACTTCGGTTTCGGCCAAAAGTGCATCAAGGCGGCGATGGCTGCGCCCGCCCGAAGTCGCCGACGCCAGAGGGTTGGTGACGGCCCGAAGCGTCAAGCCTACGTTGTTGCGCAGCGATTGTGACAGGCCCAGACCATCGCGCTTGCGGTCATCCGGGATCGCGGCGATGCCCCGCCTTGCAGCCTGTCGTGGGGACCGCGGAGCCCCAAGGCGATCGAAGGCCTCGACCTCGCCCCATTGGAATGGGTCTACACCGGCCAAAGCACGCGCAAGGGCGGCTTTGCCCGACCCCTCCAACCCGGCGATGCCGAGTATCTCGCCCGAGCGAACATCTAAATCGATGCCTCGGAGTTGCGCGTTTCCACCGCCCCGGACGCTCAGCAGGCTTTCACCGCCGGGGGCGCTGGCGGGCTGCGGGAAGAAGTCGCCCAAGACCCGCCCGACCATCAGTTGAATGACGTTATCGATGCTGGCCTCGGCCGCCGCCATCGTAGCCACCCGGCGACCGTCCTTGATCACCGAGATACGGTCAGCGAGCTCGCGGATTTCGGCCATTCGGTGCGAAATGTAGAGCATAGCCACACCTGCCGCCTTCAGCTCACCGATCAGCCCAAACAATGCGCGGGTTTCGCTTTCATCCAGTGCCGCAGTCGGCTCATCGAAGACCAAAATGCGCGCTTCCTCAGTCAATGCACGCGCGATCTCGACAAGCTGCTGCTCGGCGATGGACAGGGCGCCACAAGGGGTACGTGGGTCTATGTCACTGCCCAGTCGGCGCAGCGCGGCGGCCGAGTCCCGGTTCATACGGCGCCGGTCGAGCATCCCGAAGCGCACCGGCTCGCGTCCGAGGAAAATATTATCGGCGACGCTGCGGTGAGGGAGAAGGTTCAGCTCCTGGTGGATCACCGCAATGCCGCGGGCTTTTGCCTCTGATGGGTGGGTGAAAGAGATGGCCTGCCCGTCGATGTAGATTTCACCGGCACTTGGGGCAAAAACGCCGCCCAAAATGTTCATCAAGGTGGACTTGCCCGCGCCATTCTCCCCGCAGATGGCCGTCAAGGTGCCCGCGGTGCAGGTCAGGTCGATGCCCTGCAACACCTCCACCTGGCCGAAGGACTTGCTGATCCCTACCATTTGAAGAAGCGGCACGTCTTCCTTCGCAGCGCCGAAGCGCCGTTCTGTTGTGGTTTGCATTTTAGCTACTTTCCGAAAGGGGGCCGTAGGGCCGTGCTTCAATCCGAGAAGACCAGCTTGGCGTTGGTCAGCTCGCGTGCACCAAGCGCGCCCAACTCGCGCCCATAGCCCGATGCTTTTATGCCACCAAAGGGTGCGCGGGGGTCGGAGCGCACGAAGCTGTTGATGAAGACTGCGCCTGCATCGAGGGCGGAAACCACTCTTGCAACCCGCGCGGCGTCGCCGCTCCAGACTGTCGCGCCGAGACCGAATTCGCTGTCATTTGCCATCGCGATGGCCTGCTTCTCGTCAGCGACGCGGAAAAGCAGCGCCACCGGACCGAAAATTTCCTCGTGTGCAATCGGGGCATCGTGGGGCAGGTCCGCGATCACGGTGGGGGCGAAGAAATTCCCGGGCCGCTCGAGTCGCTTGCCGCCGCAGAGAATGCGGCCGCCTTGCGCGACCGCATCCGCGACTTGGCGCTCGGTGTCACGCACGACGCTATCACGCGCCAGCGGACCGAATTGGGTTTCGGGTGCAGTCGGGTCGCCAACGGCAAGCGCTTTGACCCCGGAGAGAAATGCGGCCTCGAAGGCATCGTAGACCGACTCAGCGACCAGGATACGCTTGGCAGCAATGCAGCTTTGCGCATTGTTCGAAAATCGTGAAAGGACCGCCATCTTGACTGCTTTGTCCAGTTCAGCGTCCTCGAAGACCAGAAAGGGATCCGAGCCGCCCAGCTCGAGCACGACCTTCTTGCCGTTTTCGCCGGCGACCTGCGCCACAGCGCGGCCGGCGGCCGTGCTGCCGGTGACGGTCGCGGCAGCAATTCGGGGGTCAGCGACGATGCCGGCAACGGCGTCGCGCCGGATTGAGAGGTTTTGGTAAAGTCCCCTCGGAGCCCCGGCATCCAGCACCAGCTGCTCGAGCGCGTGGGCGCAGCCCTGCACGCTGTCGGAATGCTTGACCAGCACCGTATTGCCCGCCAGCGCTGTCGGGATGAAGAACCGCAGCACCTGCCAGAAAGGCAAGTTCCAGGGCATGATCGCGAAGATCGCGCCAAGCGGTTCATAGACCACCCGCGCGTTCAGCCCCTCGATCGGGGAATCCGCCAGGTAATCCGGCCCCTTCTCTGCGAAATGGCGCGCGCCGGTGGCGGATTTTCTTACTTCTGCGATGGCCTCGGAAAGGGGCTTACCCATTTCGCTGGTAATCAGCCTGCCATAGTCCTCGGCTCGGCTCTCCAGAAGTTCAGCGAGCCGCAGCATCAGCGCGACCCGCTCGGGCATGCTCACTTCGCTGCGCCAGACTGCGGCCGTTTCATGCGCGCGCCGAAGACGAGTCTCGATCTCTGCCGCGTCGTGCGGAGGATAAGTTCCGATCAGCTCTCCGGTCGTCGGATTGCGGCTTTCTAGGTTCATTTTCTCTCCTCCCAGAGACTTTATTACTGCCTAGTAGGTAAGAGCCGGTACCTCTGGCTGTCCACGCTCCATGCAATGATTGGTCCAGCATAAGAGAAAAGAGGCTTGATCGACCGGGCTGGAAGATGGCCTGATCGGAGGAAGGGGAACCGCCGACGAGGAGGAGGCGTTCGTGAAAAGTTATCTGCGAATCAGCGCGATACTGGCCTGTTTTGGGCCGAAGTGTCCCGAAAGACGGATCGGCGAGGTGCTTGAGGAGGCTGCAATTCCGGTTTCGACGGGATACAAGATCATCGGAGACATGATTAGCGAGGGGCTGCTGCGCCGCACGGAACGTGGCTACATCGCCCTTGGCTCCTCGGCGGAAAGGCTTTTCTATACCCCTCTGCGTGGGGATATGCCACTCCGCGCCGGGATCGGTTTGACAGGTGCCCGTACCCCGGGCATGCCACGCATGGCGCAACTCGAAACCGACGTGTTGAAGATGATTGCGACCGACCGCTACCGCTGCGCGCCACCATTCGTCATCGGCTTCGCCAACGCCTCGGATGCTCATCCATGGCGCCAGGCGCTCGAGCGCAGCTTGCTGCACGCGGCCCAAGCCCAAAGTGAAATCGTGGCGCGGGTGATCGTGCGTAACGCAGAGAATGACCCCGATCTGCAAAGCGCGCAGTTGCGCGAGATGTGGCAGGAAGGGGCGGACATTTGTATCATCAGCGCGGCCTCGGAACGGCATCCCGGCTTGGAAGCCACGATTGCGGATTTGGCGGGTCGGGGTCTGCCAATGGTCGGTGTGGATCGGTTCTGCGGCGATGGAGAGACACTGGTTTCGCTGGTGACGGCATCGGACGTGACAGTCGGACGTATCAGCGCCCTCTGGCTGGCCGAACGGCTGGGTGGGCAGGGCCGGGTCGCACTGCTCTCCGGGCTGGAAAGCGCCTCCCCCAGCAAGTTGAGGCTGGAGGCGGCCTTGCAGACCTTCTCTCGCTTCCCGGGGATCGAACTGGCGGCCGTCGATTACACCGACTGGCTGGCAGATCGGGGCTATGCCGCAATTCGCGGTCATCTTGCACGGGGGTGGATGCCCGACGGGGTCTGGTGCGATTCCGGACTGCAAGGCATCGGTGCGATCAACGCCTTTCTCGATGCTGGCTTCCAGCGTGGCGAGATACCGCCTCATACCGGCGGCGAGCTGAATCTTATGTATAAGATGGCGGTTCAAGAGCGAATTCCACTCTGCGGGCTGGACTATCCGGCCGCCATGGGCGCGGCCAGCGTCCAGGTGGCGCTGAACGTGCTCTTTGGTCGGTCGGTGCCGCGTATCGTCGAGGCAGATCTGCAGGTCGTCGTAACGCGCGGGCACGAGACCCCGTCGGTGCGGGCAGACATCCAAGCGGAGAAGAAAGTGGACTGGAGCAGTCCCGATAGCCATGTGCATGCAGCCGGGCGACTTCGCCGCCGCAAGGCATCAATACTTAGGCGAAGCAACAAGGACGCGGCTGTCAGGTCCCCGGTGTCGGTTACGCGGCCAGGCTATAGCGAGTCGGTACGGCGGCTGGTAGACATCGTCACGCTGGTCGCCACGGAGCCAATAAGCACAGCCTATCAGATCTCGCAATTGCTCCGTCTACCAAAGAGTTCAGCTTACCAAACGATCGACGATTTGGAGTTCTTGTCATGGCTCACCCGTGACGTGGAGGGAAATCTTCTGATCGGGTCCGTTCCCCAGAGCATCTCCCTCGCCGCGCGGGGTTTCGAATTTGCGGGCCATCTCCTCCCGGTGTTGGTGCGTTACCTGCGGGACCAGACCGGCGAGACCGCTTTCGCCGCCAGTCTGGGTTCAGAGCTGCAGATCGGGATCCACCTCGGCGGTTACAATCTCAACAGCGAGCGCTTCAAGCCATTCGAAAGCGTCAGGGTCGAGGCGGACTCGCCCACCCCCCTAGATGGCTCGCAGCTGCTGCGATGCGCTGGGGCGCGGCACGAGGGACGAACGAAAACGCGCTTTATGATGTTGCCCTTGGTGCAATCCAGTCCCGGGTTCGCAGCCGCGCAACTTGTCTTGGGCTTTTGCTGGAGCGGCGCGAGCACGGACGAAGCGCCGCTGCGGGAGCACTTGCGCGAAGTGCGCAAGCATCTCATGGCAGACGCGGCTATGGTGCTTGCCTGAGAAAACCCAGCAGCATTTCCGTGGCGTCGGCGCTGCGCTTGTCCAGCCAGGCGTCGTCGACCGGCAGCTTGAAGACGGCCTTTAGGGTATGGGTGTTGGAAATCGGAAAATAGCAGAGCGAAGCGATGAAGACATAGAAGTCGACCGGATCTATATCGTCGCGGAAGAGGCCCGCGCCGATGCCGCGTTTCAGTACTTCACCGACCCGCTCAACCAGCACGGATTGAATCAGAGGTGCATCGCCGACCTGCCGGATGGTCTGGCCGCCCCGCAGGTTCTCGATCGCCAGCATTGAGACGAACCAAGGGTTGCGGCGGAAATGGTTCATCGTAAATCGAACGAGCTCGCGAATTGCGGCCTCGGGGGGCAATGCGTCGAGGTCGAGATGCTTTTCAGCTTGCCTGATGCGCACATAGGCCTCGCGCAGGGCGGCGGCGTAGATCGTATCCTTGTCGCCAAAGTATTCATAGATCATCGGCTTGCTAACGCCCGCCCCCTCGGCCACGCGATCAACCCGCGCCCCGGAATGCCCATGGGTCGAGAATTCCTCAAGCGCGGCTTGCAGGATGCGCTGCTTCGTCGCCTCAGCATCGCGCTTGCGTGGGCGGCTGATCTTCTGGGATGTCATAGGCGCGGCCGAGTGATGGTGGGTCGCCAAGTTGGTAGCCTCTCAACGCCTGCAAGGCAACAGAGAGGTGGAGGTGCAGCGCAGCGGAACGTCAAAGGACCAGCGCGACGCGGAAATCATTGACATTGGTATGCGTCGGCCCGGTCTGGACCAGCGCCTGATTGCGCTCGAAGAAGGTCCATGCGTCGTGTTCTTCGAGCGCACGGCGGGCGTCCGTTCGATCAAAGGGTTTGCCGCCTTGCCAAATGGCTCCGGCATTATGCTCTGATCCGTCCCTTCCGTCGGTGTCGCAGGCCATTGCCGAAATGCGCGCAGAATAGGCAGCGGTCATCAGGAAACTCAGCAAATACTCGCTGCAGCGCCCCCCCTTCCCTGCGCCGTTCCGCACGGTTACGGTCGTCTCCCCTCCGGAAATAAAGGCAACCGGCGGCGCAAAGGGCTGGCCATGCCGCAGGGACTGCTGCGCTATGCCGGCCATCACCCGACCAACGTCAACAGCCTCGCCCTCGATCGCGTCGCCAAGAATGCAGGGGGTCACGCCGGCTGCGCGGGCGACGCTGGCGGCGGCTTCTAGCGCGCCTTGGGGCGAGGCCACGATGACGTGCCTTGGCGCGGGCCCGAGGTGCGCGGCCCGGGCTGACTGGTCGGCCGCGCGTTCCAGGTGCGCACGGGCACGGGCCGGAAGGGCGATACCGTGGCGCGCGATTACCGCAAGTGCTTCGGCCGCGCTGCCTACCGATGGAAAGGTTGGGCCCGATCCAATCAGTTCGGCGCGATCCCCGGGGATGTCGCTGACAAGGTAGGTCAGAACGGTTGCCTCCTTGGCAGCCGCTGCCAGACGGCCGCCCTTGATCGCCGAAAACTGCTGCCGAACGAGGTTCATTTCATCGATTGGCGCGCCCGACCTCAGCAGCATCCGGGTGACGGACTGCTTGTCCGCCAGGGTAAGGCCATCCGCCGGAGCGGCCAGAAGGGCGGAAGCTCCACCAGAAAGCAGGACGACCAGGGTATCCCGCGGACCAAGTGTCCCGGCAAGCGCCAGCATTCGTGCGGCCGCCTCAGCACTTCGGCCGTCCGGGACTGGGTGCGAGGCTTCCACCTGTTCCAGCCCGCGCAGCCGAAGTCGCGCCCCCTCCGGCACGACGATCAGCCCCTCGCAAGGACCCCACATCTGTTCCAGAACCTGTGCCATTCGTGCGCTCGCCTTGCCCGCGCCCAGCACGAGAAGGCGCCCATCCGCAGGCCGCTGAGGCAGAGCCGCGCGCAGGCCAGGACCTGGATCTGCCGCCGCCAGGGCCGCTTCGAGCATCGCCTGCATCAGGGTAGTAGGATCAACCGCCAATGGTGCCGTGCTCGACGCAGTGGAAGGAAGTGCCTCGGGTGTTTCGGCCGAAGACCCTAGCAACATGTCCGCCCCCGTTCGATGAGAGTTTGCAGGACTTCATCAGGGTCGCGTTTCCACCAATTCAGCTCCGAGAAGATTTCAACTTCGTTGAGACCGGTGAAACTCTCAGCCTCGACGGCGGCGCGCAGGCCTCGGAGGTCGATCACACCATCGCCCATCATGCCTCTGTCCGTGAGCAGGTCCCGCGTAGGCACCAGCCAGTCGCAAATATGAAAGGCCAGTATCCGTTCTTGGCCGGCCCGCCTCAGCTGCGGAAGAAGGTCCGGGTCCCACCAGACATGGTAGACATCGACGGCCGCGCCGATCCCCGGCCCCAACTGGTCGCAGATGTCCAGCGCCTGACCCAGCGTGTTTACGCAAGCGCGATCGGCGGCGTACATAGGATGCAGGGGCTCGATTGCGATGGGCATGTCCACAGTCCGGGCATAGTCCAGAGTCTTCGCCAGCCCTTCGGTCACGATCCCTCGCGCACCGACGATGTCCTTCGAGCCTTCGGGGAGTCCACCCACGACCATAACAAGGCACTCCGCGCCGATGGCCACGGCCTCGTCGATGGCGCGCTTGTTGTCGTCGATCACGGCATCGGTCAGCGCGCCTTCGGCGGTGTACCAGCCACCCCGGCAGAGCCCCGAGACCCGAAGTTCGTTGCCCCGGATCATGCGCGCTGCCTCTTCCAGGCCTGTCTCGTGGATCTTGTCGCGCCAAGGCGCGATGCCACCAAGGCCGTGCCGAAGGCAGCCTTCGACGCATTCCTTGAGGTTCCATTGTTCGCGGACGGTCGCGGTGTTGAGCGACAGCCGCGCCGCGGAGATGCCAGCCTCGAGCGCGGGCGGCGCGGCGGATTTTGTGTCAAGAACCGCCATGTCAGACTCCCACGCCGCGCGCAGCGAAGACCGGACGGGCGCGCGCCGCCGCCTCTTCGGGGTCGGGGAAAAGCCCAGCCGCGCTGGCCAGCCGCACGATCTCGGCCAGGTGGCGAGTCGAGCGGGTGCTTTCCTGTCCGCCGATCATGGTGAAATGATCTTGGTGGCCGTTCAGATAGGCCAGGAACACCACGCCCGTCTTATAGAAGCGCGTCGGTGCGCGGAAGATATGACGCGAGAGCGGCACAGTCGGGTCGAAGGCCGCCCGATATTCAGCCTCATCGCCGCCGCCAAGCGCTGTGAGCGCGCGAGCCGCGACCCCTGCGATCGGGTCGAAGATCCCCAGAAGCGCATGGGAACAGCCCTGATCATCGCCGGCGATGAGGTCGGGATAGTTGAAGTCGTCGCCGGTATACATGCGGACGCCTTCGGGCAGACGGCGGCGCATCGCGATCTCCTTTTCCGCCGAGAGGAGCGAGATCTTGATACCGTCGATCTTGGCGGCATTGGACTCGATCACCTGGAGGCAGGTTTCCATCGCCTCCTGGTGGTCGGACGAGCCCCAGTACCCCGCGAGAGCGGGGTCGAACATCTCGCCCAGCCAGTGCAGAATCGCCGGCTGCTGCAGCCCCGACAGGACGCGGCCATAGACGTGGGCATAGTCGTCGGGCGATTTCGCGACGGCGGCGAGCGCCCGAGACGCCATCAGGATCACGCGCGAGCCGGTGGCCTCCACCGCCTCGCATTGTTCCTCATAGGCGGCGATCACGTCGTCGATGGTAGTCTCAGGCGAGGGCGTCAGATGATCCGTCCCTGCACCGCTGGCAATCAGATGACCGCCGGCCTTGGCCACCGCCTGACTTCGCTGGATCAGCTCCAGCGAAGTGGACCAGTCGAGGCCCATGCCACGCTGCGCGGTATCCATCGCCTCGGCCACGCCGAAGCCCAGTGACCAGAGATGTTCGCGGAAGGCGAGCGTCCGGTCCCAGTCGATGGCCGCATTGATCCAGGGATCGCAGTCGGCCAGAGGATCGGCCACCACATGAGCCGCCGCATAGGCCGTGCGGGTCCAGCCGTCTGAGTGCTCTGGCGCTACACCGGGCGCCAAGGTGAAGGACGTTATCTGCCCGCACTCGTCGGGCAGCATCAACGTTGCGGATTGGATCAGCATGCTTAAACCTCCAGCGGCTCGAGATCGACCCAGCGGCGCTCGCGCCAGCTTTGGTATCCGGCCTCAGCCAGCTGCACGCCCTTGGCGCCTTCTAGAAGCGTGTATTTCCAGGGCGTGTCCTCGGCCACGTGGCGCAGGAACTGCTCCCATTGCACCTTGAAGCCGTTGTCGAAGTCCTGGTTGTCTGGGACCTCTTCCCAACCTTCCTGAAAATTCATAGTCTGCGGCTCGTCGGGGTTCCAGACTGGCTTCGGCGTGTTCACCCGGTGCTGGGATTTGCACGAATGGAGGCCGGCGATGGCCGAGCCATGCGTGCCGTCGACCTGGAAGGTCACGAGGTCGTCGCGATATACGCGGGTGCACCAACTGGAATTAATATGCGCCACGATATCGCCTTCGGGCCCGTCAAGCAGGAAGCTCGCATAGGCGGCGTCATCGGCGGTGGCCATGTAGGTCTCGCCGGCCTCGTCGATGCGTGCCGGGATATGGGTGGCGCCGAGGCAGGAGACGGATTTCACCGGGGCCACAACGTTGTCGAGCACGTAGCGCCAGTGGCAGAGCATGTCCGAGATCATGCCGCCGCCATCCTCGGCGCGGTAGTTCCAGGACGGGCGCTGAGACGGCATCCAGTCGCCTTCGAAGACCCAATAGCCGAACTCGCCCTTCACCGACAGGATGCGGCCGAAGAACCCGCTGTCGCGAAGACGCTTGAGCTTTAGAAGCCCCGGCAAGTCGAGCTTGTCATGCACGATACCGTTCTTGACGCCCTTTTCTTTAGCGTAGCGGGCGATGGCGATCGCGTCTTCCAGCCCCTCCGAGACGGGCTTTTCCGAATATACGTGCTTGCCGGCGTCGATGGCCTTCTTTAGCAGCGTCGGGCGAAGCTGGGTCGAGGCAGCATCGAAGAAGATCGTGTCATAGGGGTTGCTCAGAGCCGCGTCCAAATCATCGGTAAAACGCTCAATTCCTAGTTGGTTACTTAGCGCCGCCACTTTGTCACGGTTGCGACCGACGATGATTGGATCGGGCATCAGCTGAGAACCATTCGAAAGGGTGACGCCACCTTGGGCGCGGATCGCCAGAATTGAGCGGATCAGGTGTTGATTCATCCCCATGCGGCCGGTGACGCCGTGCATAATGATGCCGATTTTTTCAGTACTCACGTTATGTCTCCTTGTTCGCCCAACGGGCTCCGTCGCAGTGGCTCCTGAGGCAGGCCGCGATTCTCGATGCTTGCTGCTTAGGCGTTGCGCCCAGACAGCGCTTGCGGGTTCCTCTGCTCCACGTCGCGCTCAGCGGTTGTTACTGGTCGGTAGGTTATGGCGTCCACCGTTCGAAGCGATATTGGTCCGATATGAGAGAATTGTGTGAGTGATATACGCGGGTTGACGTGCAGCCCGCGATCTTCGAGGCCTTCGACGGGTTCCTTTCGGCCATCATCGAAGATGCGCGCCAGGCGGGCACGCTCGATGTCGGGCCTAGGCCAGCGGTGGCATCCTCCATGCTGGGTTCGGAAGATCGAAGTCCGGCGCGACCTGCTGGTGACGCATGTTGCCGTTCACCCACCAAAACACCTCACCTTCAAGCTGCACTCGCCATGCTGATTCCACATCGACAGCGCAATCCTGGACGGCCCAATCGGCATCTTCCACGAAACGAAATGCGACCTTGACGAGAGGGTTGGTCTGCTCGCTGCATAGGGAATAATACTCATCCTCTGATAGCAGGCCCGGCGGCCCCATCCTCCAGGTTCCGATGATTTCGCCGTCTTCTGAGAATGCTTGAAAGTCCATGGTGTCCAGGTAAATCCTACCTTCCGGCTGCTGCTTGGCTTGAAGCAAAACTGGCATTTCTATCCTCTTTTCATGATTTTCCAAATATTTTCCATTGCTTCAGCCGGATCAGGCTGCCGTGCAGGTTCAGCCCACTCCTGGCGGCGATCCGGGTCATAGCGCAGAGCATCGCGCCCGGCTTTCTGACAGGTTCGACAGAGCGGAACCTGTTGGCGTCGATCACCAGCACGGTCAGCGCCGCGCCCAGATTGCCCATCACTTCCGCCGCGTCTTCCCAAGCAGAGGGCCGGATGCCGAGATCGACCAGGCTCGCGATCGCGGCACTGATGAAGTCGCGATCGGTCAACTGGTCTGGGCTATGACCTGAGCTATCAAGGTAGAGCCGCATGTCATCGGATGCCATGGCGTAGAGCTGATCCGGGGTGAAGGTTTCGGTCAGTTCGGGCTTGCGTCCCTGCCCTGGCCGCAGATCATTTTTTTCTGAGCATCCGGGCGGGCCCTTAGGCCCGGCCGTATATGGATTGGTATCGGCCCGCTTGCGGGCCGTCCGATTGTTGGCGGAGGAACCGCTACAAGAAACAGGATTCTTTAGGTTTGTATTTAGTATCGCCGGAATCCTGGATTCCGACACGCCGGAAGAATCTGCACGACATGACAGGATCTCGGCCAGCTGGTCATAGACGGATCGAATATCCGCCAGGTGACCCTCAAGCTGTGCAACGGTCCGAAAACCGGCGTAGCGCCTCGGCCACGCCGCGAAGGCATGAAGGAGCGATCCAAGCGCAGGATGCCGCGGCTCCAGTTCTACCAGGCGCTCGATGGCGCGGCGGACGTCGCGTTTCAGCGCGGAGCATTCGAGGCGCAGGGTCTGTATCCTACGGCCCTCGGCCTGGCGGTCGCGGTCACAGGCGATCAGCTCGCCCACACGCTGGATGAGGGGCCGAAAATTGATCCCCAGGCGCCGGCCGCCGCTCAATTCCGCCCCGGAACGGTGCCCATCGGCCGCTGTGTCGATCAGCACCAGGCCAAGCGCCTCCAGGTGCCTCTCATGGGCGCGCAAGGCGCGGTCCGTGATGCCGATCTCCGCTGCCATGTCCTGCTGCGCGCGATAGCAGACCGGATCGCGGTGCGGATCGGTCCAGTCACTGACCGATGTGGATCGCATCATGCGCAAGAGCGCATCACGCCGGGCCAGGCCGATCCCGAATGCACGGCGGGCGTGCCGCTCGATCAGCTCTACCAGGTGCCCGAAGGTCATGCCGGACGGCAGGCATGGATATGTCGGTTGGGCGGCCAAAGCCGCGAATCTGCTCATAGTTTTCTGCTCCTCGATCTTGTGAGGCGCAGGGCCGCGGGCATAGCACATCCGTTCGCACAAATGCGTTTTTGCTCTTGATTTTCGAGGCCGGGGAAGTAACTATGCTCGTAACTGATGGAGCAATGCAGGTCGCCAAACCTGTGTTACTAACTCAAGCCCCCTCGTGCGGTCCCCGCGCGGGGGGGGGTTACTTATGGGCCGTATGTCTCTGATTCTGCTCTGGCTCCTCTACGGGGGCATTTAACCCGGAACCCTACAACGACTAGGGCCCCGCGGCAATTCTTAGTATGTGCGCCAGCGGGCACCCGCTAGGTTCAGTAGCGGATCGCCTCGACGTGGTAGCTGCCATCCCATTCACGATAGCGCATGAAAACACCTCGGATATGACCGCGGTGGTCGTTAGTTGTCTCGATCTCGATAGGTTCGCAGCCGCGCCCGTAGACAGAGTGGCGATCATCATCACATCCAACGGTCCGAGTGACAGTGTAGCCGCCCGTGGCCTCTGCCAACCACGAGGGCCCGTGCTGGTAGCTGCCGGCCGCCCACTGGAAATTGCCGTCTTCCGTATACGTGCCGACCGAAGTTCGATCCGTGATGTATTGGGTATCGCCCGTGCGTTTGTGGAAATATCGTTGAATATGATAGATTTCGATCCCATCGCGGATCGCGCGGGTCTCCGGGTTCAACCCATCTGGCCCGACCACCATTGACACGCCGATCTTCGCGGCTGTCGAGGCGTCCAGGCCCATGGGGCAACGCCAGGGCTGGAGGGGCGGCTCGACGGGGATCGGGGTGATGCGTCGTATGACCTCCGCCTTGGCAAGCGCGCACTCGGAACTGGCTGGGAACCCTCCGGCCATGCAGAGCAGGATAGCGCAGTCGATCGGGTGAGCCTTCACCGGAATTGCAGGCACTATTGACAGTGAAAAAGCGATTGGTATTAGTGACTTACTGATCTTCATATCTACATCCTTGCAAGGTCAGAAACGATCTTACAAGATTGTATAGCGTCTTAACGGCCCTTGGGGCAAGAGAAAGCCCCGGTCTGCTCAAGATACCGTCCCAAGACCGTCATTCGCGAAGGAACCGAGCCCGCGGGGTCAGAAGGCTGGATTAGCCACACGACCCCCGTGTCGCCTGATGCCGTCTCATACCGAAGACCGATCCCATCCCGTTCACGCACTTCACCGATGAATCGGTTGGTAGGTCGCATGGCGCCTTGTGTTTGCATCGCAACTTATCCTTCAACCAGCTGCAGTCTGGCGAGGACGTTGGAAGCAGGCAGCAAGACAGGGAAGAGGAAAGGGCTCCGATTTAAACTTTGGGATAAAATTTTCTTAGATGAAGCCCCTGTCCTTGGCGATCGACACGGCTTGCGTGCTGGTCCTCGCCTTAAGTTTGTCTTGGGCCTGCTGGCTTCGGTACTTGATCGTTGGAAGGGATACGCCTAGCCGCTCTGCGGCTGCCACTTGGGACAGGCCATCCCGCAAGCACTCCAAGACGGCGATTTCACCATCTGTCAAGGAAGCCCTATTGTGAAGCAAATCAACCCAGTAGAAGAACTTTTCGGTGACCTCACGAACCTCGGAATCCGAAAATTCACGGTCTGCTCGTGACAGCGATATGAAGGAGTGGATGCTGTTCACATTGCGGGTCGCAGCCATGCCATACCTCATCCCGTGCGCAGCTGCTGCCTTTAGAACGCATTGGCTATCGGGAAGGTCGATCTCCGACCACCGTGTCGCGCCACTTTGCTCCTTCACGATCCAGCGGAACACCGGGTCATCCAGGAAGACGCCACCACGGACATACGCCTCCTGCCAAACTGCAGGCATGGTGCTGTCGAGCTTCTCGGCACCAGCGGCAGTATAGTTGAACGACAGCACCCATCCAGCGGGTGCAAGTTCGGTCAGCCAAGCGCGGTCAATGGTGTAGTTTTGCAAGCTGTTGATGGGCATGGATTATCCGAAAGCATAAATTACCTTATCCCAAAGTATAAAATCTGCCGATCATGCTGGAATGTCCAGTCCTCGGGGTGTTGATGGATCGAAAGAGGGATTCATGTATGCTTCAACAGAGGGCCTCTGAGGCCAGGACTATCGTCGAGGCGAAGGTTGGGTTCACAAAGGAGATGGTGGCCAGCCTGAACGAGAACTTTGATGATCTCGCCACCGGCGGGGTGGTGGTGGTGGAGGTGTTGGAAGATGGCTCGTGGCGCGCGAACCCAGATGACACCTGCTCCCAAAGGACGCCAGAATTTACGAAGGATATGGTGAAGACCCTGCACGAATATTTCGACTTCTACGCGGTCGATGGGGTTGTGACCATCGAGGTGTCGAACAGAGGGCTTTGGCTTCCCAACCCTCTCGCCGGCCGTCAGTTTCTAGGGTTAGCAAGGTTCCCACATGGTAAGGCTCACTGAAGCTGCGTCGCAGACCTCCAGTCAAGAAAGCAACAGACGGGACTTCGCTGTCAGTGTGCTCTGGAGCAAGTCGTTCAGTTCTCCCTCCGAGGTCGCGAAGGGATGGGCACTGATCATGAAGTTCTGGGATTTGCGCCGGGAAGTCTTCATCAACCAGAAGAACTGGGGGCTCAAGACAGCCGATGGTCTGGAGTTTGATCAGTATGACAACATGGGAGCTCGCGGGGTCATTGGCGCCATCTACATCGTTGCCCACCGTGATGGAGAAGTCTTGGGTGGGGCTCGGCTGCTTAGGACCGATAACTTCGATGGGGCCAAAAGCTCCTACATGATCCGCGACGCATGCTTGGGCCTGTTGTCAGGAATGCCGACAGAGTTGTGTGAGTCTGCTCCCCCTGTCTCAGATGAGATTTGGGAATTGACGCGCCTGGTGGCAAAGAAGGAGCCTGGCGTCGGAGAGGCCATTCTCGCGGCTGCTAACCGCTTCCTGTTCAAGATAAGTGCCCGCAGGTGCCTGTTCCTCGGCCCACCGGCGTTCATGCGCATGGCGAAGAAGATGGGTTTCGCGCCCGATCCACTGGGGAAGATCCAAGGCAACAAGGACGGCCGGTTCCTGGCATTCGGTTGCGACGTCATTCCTCCAGAAGATGTTACCGACGAATACGGGCCCTCTGCGGCCAGGCTGCACCCCGGGCAGTCCGGTCACAGCGTTGGCGAACACGGCCGGTAACCCGAAAGACACTCTTCCCGACCTCGCATCCTGTTGGCCCCTTTAAAAAATCGGGCTATTGGTAGGGCGTCCGCCGCTTGGCGGATGAACAATTTTGTAAGGTCGCCAACAACTTTCTACGATTGGACGAAATTATAAGGTTGTTGTCGATCTTATAATGTCGTATGCCTGCGGTGTCAGTAACCGCGGGCTGTGCGACCGTCAATGGAGACGGACCGTGTCATCGCCTGCCTTTATGAAGCCACCTTACTTTGTTCTGGATCAGGCAAAAGAATTCATGGAATACTTGCGCGATGGCTGGCACTTCGAAGTGCTGTGCCGCTCCGACGCCTACCTGCGCAGCTCATACTGGTATGGTGAGTGGGTCGTCGTACTCGTCTCACCTGACGGCAAGCAAGAGATCCCACTGCTCAAAGCACGGCGCGGGGGGACTGCTGAGGACATGCGCCTCTTCAAGACGGTCAACGGCATCTACAGCTTCTGCAAGCAGTATTGCGTGCGGTCCCCAATCATCCCGTCTATCGCCGGCGAACGCGAACGGCAAAGAGTTACGCTATCCGACTGGTCAGAGTCGACGGATAGGGCTCAGTAACCCCGAGCATACCGCACCATTTTGCACCGCTCTGTGCGCGCAGGTGCGCGGAGCTTGGCGACGGGCCCGGCTGGCTTTCCCAGCCGCTCTCACCTCCATCCTCCTGGCAACGACTTGCGCCCAAGCTGATGTGATCCGCTTTGGCGCCACGGCCGAGGCGGCGAAACCCGAACAGCGCCCCCGTGCAGTTTTTCGTTATGACCGCAACGGCAGGCTGATCCTCCCTCCCAAGCCAGATGAGCCGGAAGGCAACGACATAGAGCTGATGGCGGCCTCCACCAAGTGTCGCGTAGCCCTTAATTGTGAGA
>NZ_VCBQ01000084.1:0-22054 GCF_006386455.1 Paracoccus sp. FO-3
GCACTGGTTCACCGCCGATCCGCATTACAGCCATGACCGGATCATCGGCTTCTGCGACCGTCCGTTCCCGGACGTGGCCGCGATGAATGCCCACCTGCTGGCCGAGTGCCGGGCACGGGTCGGGCCGGATGACGATCTGTGGATTCTGGGAGATTTCACCGCGGGAAGATCAACCGATGCGCAACGGCGTGAGGTGCGCACCATTTATCATGCCCTGCCGGGCCGCAAACACCTGATCCGGGGCAATCATGACCAGGACTGGGTCTGCAACCTGCCCTGGGACAGCGTCGCCGAGACCGCCGACATCGTCGTCGACAAGCGGCGGCTGTTTCTCTGCCACTATCCGATGATCACCTGGCCCGGCGCGCGGCATCAAGGTCTGCAGCTGTTCGGCCATGTCCATCAGAACTGGTCAGGCTCCCGCAACAGCGTCAACGTAGGCGTTGATGTCTGGAACTTCAGACCGGTCACGCTGCCGGAAATCTTGCGCCGCGCTGCCAAACTTCCGGTCAATCCTCTTTGGGACCAGGTCGAACCCGGCCGCGCCTGGCCCACGGTGCTGTGCGCGGGCTGCGGCCGGATCCTCGACCCGTCGCTGGTCTCCGGACATGCCGTGGTGCGCAACAGGCGGATCATCGTCGCGGATACGAACGAGACGATTGTTCTCATGGGGGAGGCCATCCGCAGATGGTTGCCGGAGGGCCGACATATCTGCCCGGAATGCATCGGCGGCTATCTTTCCGTCAGCGAGGTCACGCTGCCGGCCGGATTCAGCTTCGACGAGATGCGGAACCGGGCAGTGCCCAAGGGGAAATAGGATGCCCCAAGACAATTCCACCGACAAAGCCAGCGTCGAGGACCGCCTCCTTGCCAGCATCGAGTTGATCGATGCGGCGCAGGCCTGCGCGCTGTTGCGCATCGAAACGGAGGAACCGGAAGACGTCCTGCAGGCCATGGTCCGCGAGGGCGCCGTCATCACCCTGGTTCAGAACGGCAGGACCATGTTGCCGCGATTCCAGTTCGATGTTGCGAACGGCCGGATTTTCGATGTGGTCGGCGCCATCCTGAAGCTCAGACCGGCTTGCATCAGCAATCTGAGAGTGGCCTACTGGCTGACCCGCGCCCATGTCGATTTCGGCTGCGCGCCGGCGCAACGGTTTGGCCATGATGACGCGGCAGTCGTCGTCGCATTCAGGCGATATATCGAGCCGGTTCGGCATGGTTGACTTTGACGAGGCCGGGAAGCCCCGCATCCCGATGCGCGGGATGATCGATCCGAATGGCCTGCCGGACGCCGACAGGGCCAGGGCCGCGCTGGCGACGATGCGCCGCCGCGCCCAAAGGGGCGATCCCGAGGCCGCCCTTCATATCCTGAACCATATCGTTCCGGACATCCCGCCGGACGAGGAGGCCCGGTCATGAGCAATGATCGAAACCCGCCGGTCTGGACCGGCCCGGTGATCCGCTTCATCGAAGCCAGCCTTCCCATCCTTGATCGCAAGGGCGGGGAATGGGACCATATGTTCACCACCGCTTATCAGTTCGGCTGTGACGCTCTGATCGCCCTCGGCCGGGCGGAGGAGACCGGGCGCGGCGCAAGACCGTTGGCCCGCCGCCGGTTGCCGGAGGTGCTGCCCAGATGGGACGATATCTGCGTCACCGTGCTCAGCCTCGCGAGTCAATGCGGGCTGCTGTCATACAGGCTGCCGGACGGGCGCGAATCCCCCGAGGCCGCCGAGTGGTGGGGTCGGCGCGAGGACGAGATCGTGCCACCGCCGAACATCATGGCCGCGCATGGGCTCGGCCCGGCCTGGGCCGCCCCGGAGGTGCTGCTGGTGCTGCGCGCGCTTGGCCTGGTCGGTTCCGGCCAATGGACCGCAGCCGCAGAGCCGGTGCTGTGGCGCGAGGATCCGCAGGAATGGCGCCTCGACATCGCCGCCGATCCGCGCTTCCGGCTGGCGCTGGATCGGGCCATCGATGAAATGCCTGCGGATATCCGCCGCGAGTTGGACCGGCTGGTGACCATCTCCGAGGCGGACGTGACGGAGGGGCTGATCCGGCGCGAGGCCCATCAGGAGGGGCTGCGCGCGGAACTCGGCGCCGACCTGGTGATCTGCCTGCCACTTACCCGCGAATCGGTGAAACAGGTGCTGGTTTTCGTGCGGAATCGTGAACTGGACTGGCTGTTCTTCTCGAACTGGCGGCTGCCGGATGGCTGGCTCTCGCCGCCCGCGCGGAGGCGGGCGATGGAGATCTTTCACGACAGCCTCGCTATCCGCATGCGCAGGGCCGTCGTCACCCGGCTATACCCGGACCGACCGGAGTTTTCGGAATGAGGTCTGGAGGCCGGTCATACGCGTCGAAGACCATCACATCAGCGCGTAGTTGAGGGCGGAAGCCGCCGCAAAAAGCGGCACCGTCAGCGCTGGATCGGAGAACGGCGGCGGCTGGGACCGACTCTGATCAAAATAGCTGTTTGCCACCATCAGCGGTGTGAGAAATAAAATCGACCGACATGCCGATCATAACAAAATGATGGTCGCAAAACAATTTATCATATCACGGAATCATCAAGCTTAAGAACGTCTCATTTAAGCGCCGCTTTGTCTTTTCGTTTGAGCATGGGATAAATACTGATCATCAGAGGACACCGCCCCATGCGCACCCGGATAGAAAAGCTCAGCGACCAGCTTCACCAGGAACTCGAACGCATCCGTGACTATTGCTCACCCGCGGACAATCAGGGGGCGTTGAGGATCGCCTGGGAGGCGGCGCCGGATGCGGATGTCCGGATAGCCACCGCGATTACAAGGCTTAGCCTGGAGGAAATCCTTTACCTGGTCTGCGATCAGCGGAAGGAGGAGATGTTCATGGAAATGGTCCGGGAATGTGTCGACGATCACATCTGGACGAAAGAAGTATCTGACCGTCTGGGACCGGTCCATGATCTCTCACCCTCATTGTAAACCCTGAAACGCCTCGTTTCATCCGTCGCCAGTCGTTAGCATCCCACGGCAGGGATTGCCGATCGCCACCCGCAAAAGTGCTTCGGGAGCGACCCAATGGAAGGAGAGCACATCCTGCGTGCCCACGATGATGCCACCGCACCCTTTTTATCATGAACCGTCGCTCAACCCCTGACGCCTGACAGCGGTTCATCGAGATTATCATACCCATTCCGCATCATGGAAATTGTGGGTTGATTGCTATAACAAAGATCGCTCGAGTTCCATCCGATGGAGAAAGGCGCCATTTGACCAGCCTGGATCTGGTCAAGCAATCCCCCGCACTGATCCTTGTTATTGAAAATAATGGTGTATCCGGGCCTGGTTTTGGTGACGTTGAAGGATATTCAATTGAACCAGGTGCCGGGGATCACCATCAGCCTCCCTGCCCTACCTCCCTGCTTCCGTAGGACACATAGAACATGCCCTTCCCATCGGTGATGGCGCATCCCCGGAACCGGAAGTTGCCGAGACGGGAGGTGTTTCCGGCAAGCATCCGGCACAGCTGCGGCTCGAGATCGGTCAGCTCGATGCGGTATAGCTCAATGATGTCGCCCGAGCGGAGTCGCATTCCTCGGAAAGCGGAGGCCGGCAGCCCGGACCTGCCGGCGAATACGGATGTTTCCAGCGGGCTGGCCGCGTCCGTATTCAAGATCAGCCAGTTTCTCCTGGCCGTCCCCGCATATTGCGCAGCAACCTCCGCCCGGATCATGCCGATCCTGGTGAGGGCGTCGCGCATCTCGTTGTCGCGGGAGAGCTTCTGAAAATACAGGAGCCCTCCCACGATCAGGCCAAGCCCGATCGCGATGACCAGTGTGATCTCGATCAGCGTGAATCCTTTGGTCCGCCGCTTGAGAACGCCTTTACGCGCTCTGGCCCCCCGCATCCGGATAACCGGTGTCGTCAGTGGTTGCCCTGCTCCATCGCTCATGTCGACCTCTTTGTCGAAGACAGCCCCGAGAATTTTTGCGTCATCGCTTCATGCTGAGGCATGTTATAGTAAATACGCTTGTTGGCTTTCATGTTTCCGCCTCGGAGGAGGGTTTAGTCCTCCGTGATTATATAGAGAGGCGATGGAAATCCCTACCGGCGATCGCGCAGTGCAATCCTGAAAATGTGGATAACCTGCCGCCACGACACATACCCGACACTCTTCCTCTCGACTGTCACCCTCGTCGTAACCGTCTTGTTCTGGCTGGGAGGCGAAGTCCTGACGCCAAGCCGGTCCGGCCTCTGAAGTGCCCATCCGACCAGAGGCTGGATTCCTTCTGATCCGGCGCGCCGCGTCATAAGCCTGACATGAATTCGCTTTACGAGGCGCTGGACAGACCCAAGGGATCGCGCGCTTCTGTGACTGTTTCTCATTCTTCCTCGGCCATTGCGGCCGTCCTATGGCAAGGCGCAGATCCTGCGCGGGATCGACCTTTCGCTGGACGCAGGCCAAACGCTGGCGCTACTGGGGCCGTCGGGTTGTGGCAAGACCACACTTCTGCGGCTGGTGGCCGGGCTTGTGGCCTCCACGGCAGGCGAGGTTGCGATTGACGGTCGCCCGGTCGCCGGGCCGGGCCTGTTCCTGCCCCCGGAAAAGCGCGGCCTTGGCATGGTGTTTCAGGATTACGCATTGTGGCCGCATCTGACGGTGGCGGGCAATGTCGCCTTTCCGCTGGAAATGGCCGGGGTCGCCCAGCCCGACCGCGACCGCCGCACCCTGGCAGCGCTGGAACGTGTGGGGCTGGCGGGCGAGGTCACCGCGATCCATTACCGCGACACCGCCTATTGATTCCGGCGACCGCCTTTACCATCGCGCTGATCGGCGGACAGATCCCCAGCCCGTGGGAGGTGGCGGGCGTGGCGCTGGTAATCGCGGCCCTTCTGCTCAACAGCTTCGGCGGTGTCCGCACGGTTCCTGCCGCGCCGGGTCGTGCCGCCGGCTGAGACCCGTGTCCGGGCTCTGCAGTGGATCGCTTCGCCTACGGGGATCCGACCCGCGGGCGAAACGGGCTTACAGGGTGACGGTTTCCCCATCGCCCGGCGTCAGCAGCCGGTCCAGGAAGCCGTTCTCCTGCGCAAAGGCGCGCAGATCGGCGCGGCTGACGGTGCAGTGGTTCACCGCCTCCATATGGCTGGCGATCAAAAGGGCTTCGGAAGCGGCCTGATGGACGGAGAGCACATCCTGCGTTCCCATGATGATGCCGCCGTCGATGCCGGTGATCATGGCATAGCCGGTGTTCAGGATCGCCACGTCCGGCCGATGGGTGTCCAGGGCGGCCGCCACATCGTCCTGCCAGATCGTGTCGCCGGCGAGGTAGATGGTCTTCTGGCCTTCCTGCCTGAACACGACACCGCAGGCCTCGCCGAGAAGATCGCCGATTACCACATAATGCGCCTCGGTTCCGTGGCGGCCGCCGGTCTTGATGAGCTGAACGCCGTTGAAGCTGGAACTGTCCGACAGCACCCGCACATCGGTGAAACCCTGGCCGCGGATGGTTTCCGCATCCGCCTCGTTCTGCGCAAACAGGGGGATCGCTTTCGGCACCAGGTTGCGGGCGGCCTCGTCCCAGTGGTCTTCGTGCAGATGGGTCACGATCACCGCGTCCACGTCGAGGATCTCGTCCATCGTCAGCGGCAGATGCACCAGCGGGTTGCGCTCCTCGCTGTTCACCGATCCTTCAAAGCCCGGCCAGGCATGGCGGTCCGACAGCATCGGATCGACCAGGAAGCGGGTGCCGGCATAGTCGACATGCAGCGTGGCGTTGCGATCTGGGTGGTCCTCGCCCCCGGCCGGGAGGCGCCGGCCTCTTGCGCATGGCCGGCCAGGGCGGTTGCGGCCAAGGCCGCGCCGGACAGGGCGAAAAGCTGCCTGCGTGTGGTCATGATGGAACTCCTTTCCTCGATGCCGGTTCAGCGGGCGATGAACGCGTCGGTGCCGGTGACCTCGCCATAAAGGAAAGCCAGCGCGGCCATATAGGCGGCATGGACCTGTGCGGCGGGGGTGGTTACGCCGTCGAACTCCAGGTCGCGGGTGGCGCAGGCGTCGTGGATGGTGGTGGTCTGATAGCCCAGGTCATTGGCCGCCCGCACCGTCGCATCCACGCACATGTGGCTCATGGCGCCAATCACCACGACCTCCTCGATGCCCTTGTCCTTCAGCATTTCGTCCAGCCCGGTCTCGCGGAACGAGTTCGGGAAATTCTTGGTGACGACCGGTTCATCGCCCTGTGGCAGGACGGCATCGTTGATCTGCGCGCCGTCGCTGCCGGGCACGAAGATCGGCCCGCCGGGCATCTCGTGACGGATGTTCACCACCAGATCGCCCTTGTCGCGGGCATGGGCGACGACGCGGGCGGCGTTGGCGGTGGCGGCCTCGATCCCCACAAGGGGGAAATTGCCCTGCGGCCAGTATTCGTTCTGAAGATCGACGACGAGAATGGCGCGTTTCGACATGTTCTGTCCTTTCGGTGCGGATTGATGCTTGTCCCGGATATGGTCCTCGGCGACAGTTGCGGCCATTGGCGCAACCGACAGAAACAGGGGCGATATGGACAATCCAGAGGCCAGGATCGGAATCCTGCTCTATCCCGGCGCGCAGCTCTCGGCCGTCGTGGGATTGACTGATCTGTTTCGCATTGCGGCCAGGATCTCTCGGGAGGAGCGCCGGTTGCGGGTCTTCCACCTTCGCGTGGAAGACGGCGCATCGGCGCAGGTCGTATTCGACAGCGATCCGCAGGCGCCCGCGCGCAAGGCCGCCCCCTGCGACGTCCTGATCCTGCCGCCCTCGCTGGAGCCGCCGATCAGCGCCGAGGCCGCCGCCCCGCTCGCCCGCTGGCTATGCGACCGCCATGCCGAGGGGGCGATGCTCGCCTCGGTCTGCGCCGGCGCCTTTCTGCTGGGGGAAACCGGGCTTCTGGCCGGGCGCGCCGTGACCACGCATTGGACCTATGCGCAGGCCCTGCAGGACCGTTTTCCCGACGCGCGGGTGGATACGGACCGGCTGATGATCGACGGCGGCGACATCATCTCGGCCGGTGGGCTGATGTCGTGGACGGACCTGGGGCTGATGCTGGTGGCCCGCTTCCTCGGTCCCGTGGTCATGGCGGAAACCGCCCGGATGCTGCTGGTCGATCCGCCGGGGCGCGAGCAGCGCTATTACAGCGGCTTCGTGCCCCGGCTGACCCACGGCGACGCGGCGATACTGAAAGCGCAGCACACCTTGCAGGCCAGCGAGGGCAAGGAGGCCCGCCTTGCCGTCCTGGCCACCGAGGCCGGGCTGGAGCCCCGCACCTTCCTGCGGCGCTTCCAGAAAGCGACCGGGCTGACCGCGACCGATTACGCGCAACGCCTGCGGGTGGCCAAGGCGCAGGAACTGCTGCAATTCGGCCAGCAACCCATCGAGCGCATCGCCTGGGAGGTCGGCTATTCCGACCCCGGCGCCTTTCGCAAGGTCTTCCTGCGCATCGTCGGCCTGCCGCCGGGCGAGTATCGGCAAAGGTTCCACGCCTGAACCGATGCGCTCAGTGGCTATGGCCGATATGGCCGGACGGCGCAGCCGGGATGAGGCCGAAGCTGTAGCGAAGCAGCTCGACGCCGCCGGTATCTGCTATCCGGCCGAACAGAACCCGTATTACTGCAACGGTGCCCCGGGCGGCACGACGGACATCGGAAGATTCCATGACGTCACAAACTCTGCCGGTATCCGGCCTCAAATTGACCGGCTGATCGCGGGACAAGACAAATGGGTCGACTTCGTCGTCACGAAGAGCGGGGTCGAGGGGCCCGGTTTCATCCGGGAGATCGCCGGACAGCCTTGGCAGCTTTATTCGACCTGCCGCGCACATACCTGTTCGGATCAGGCCATCACCGTTCTGGGCCAGATACCTGAGGCAGCAAGATCGGTCCTGATCGACGCCCATCGCCAGTGATCTCCATCGCCGCCCTCGCATAGAGCGAGGGCGGCGATACAGGGGAATCTCGTAAGCTGGAAACCGGGTTGGGTCCGCAAGCCAAACCCGGCCTGCCCCCAGACGGCCCGCATTCCCATAATCGGGCAATTGTCCGGCCTTCCCATAGTCCGGCGTCAGCAGCCGGTCTAGGATAGCCGTTCTCTTACGCAAAGGCGCGCAGGCCGGCAGGGCTGACGGTGCAGTGGTTCTCCGCGAACCGACCGCTCCAGCACCGCGTAGCCACAGGACCATGCAATCCGTTGCGGGCACCCCTACCTTGTGGAAGAAAATACGCTGCCGCCGACCTTTTGGACGCAGGCCAAGGTAATTCCATTTCTGGACGATGAGGGCCGAAAGCCTTGAACGGTCACGCCAGTATGGCTTGTGACAGGAATGGTCTCGTATTCTTACGCCGAAATCGGAGGATCACGGCTTATCCCAGTCCCCCAAGGTTGAGATACTTTATCTCCAGATAATCCTCGATCCCATATTTTGACCCTTCCCGCCCGAGGCCTGACGCCTTGACGCCTCCGAACGGCGCCACTTCGTTCGAGATGGCGCCGGAATTTATTCCGACCATGCCGTATTCCAAGGCTTCGGAAACGCGGAAGATGCGCGCCAGATCGCGCGTGTAGAAATAGGCCGCCAGCCCGAATTCCGTATCGTTGGCGCAGGTCACGACCTCGGCTTCGTCACGGAACCGGAACAACGGGGCGAGCGGGCCGAAAGTCTCCTCGCGTGCAACGACGGCATCGCGCGGCACGTTGGTCAGGATGGTCGGCTCAAAGAAGGTGCCGCCAAGCGCGTGCGGCTGTCCCCCGGTCAGAACCGAGGCACCGCGCGACACGGCATCGTCTATATGCGAGCGTATCTTGGCCAGTGCGGCGGCGTCGATCAGCGGGCCCATGGTGACACCCTCCTCCAAGCCGTTTCCGACGCGGAATGTCTTGACGGCCTCGGCCAGCCTTTCGGCGAAGGCATCGTAAATACCGTCCTGCACATAGATGCGATTGGCGCAGACGCAGGTTTGCCCGTTGTTCCGGTATTTCGAGATCATCGCCCCGGCCACTGCGGCATCCAGATCGGCATCGTCAAAGACGATGAACGGCGCGTTGCCGCCCAGTTCCAGCGACAGCTTTTTCACGTCATGCGCACATTGCGCCATCAGCATCCGGCCGACGCCGGTCGAGCCTGTGAAGGACAGCTTGCGCACGATCGGGTTGCTGGTCAATTCGCCCCCGATGGCGACCGCATCGCCTGTCACCACGTTGAAAACGCCCGCAGGGATTCCCGCCTGATGCGCCAGTTCCGCCAGCGCCAGCGCCGAGAACGGTGTCTGCGGCGCGGGTTTCAGGACCATCGTGCAGCCTGCGGCTAATGCCGGCGCCGCCTTGCGCGTCACCATGGCCGATGGGAAATTCCAGGGCGTGATCGCCGCCGTGACGCCGATGGGTTGCTTCAGCACCAGGATGCGCTTGTCGGCCTGTGGCGAAGGGATGATATCGCCATAAGTCCGCTTGGCCTCTTCAGCGAACCATTCGATGAAGGAGGCGGCATACTGGATTTCGCCCCGCGCCTCTGCCAGCGGCTTGCCCTGCTCGGCCACCATCAGCAGCGCCAGATCTTCCTGATGTGCCAGCACCAGTTCGAACCAGCGCCGCAGAAATGCCGCACGATCCTTTGCCGTCAGCGCACGCCACGCAGACAAGGCGCGCTCTGCCGCGGCAATCGCGGCGCGGGTTTCATCGGCGCCGAGCACGGGGACCCGGCCCACCACCTCATCTGTCGCCGGGTTGCGGATCAGGTCCGTCCGGCCATCGGGAGCGTCAACCCATTGGCCATCGACATAGGCTTTCTGGCGAAGAAGCAAGGGGTGAGTCATCGGTTCAATCCTTATCATGCTGCGATCGGGCGCCCGGCCCGTGGCCCTCACCATCGGAGGGGTCGGGCAGCCCGAGGATGTCGGCCGCCTGCAGCGCCAGCCACAGCGCGGCCACGTCCGCCGTGCTGCTGAGCGAGCGCCCGGTCAGTTCCTCGACCCGGCGGATGCGATAGGTCAGGCTGGTCTTGTGGATATGCAGAACGTTCGCTGCCGCCTGCCAAGAACGGTTATGTTCCAGAAACACACGCAATGTATGCAGCAAGCGGGCGTTCGATTGCTCATCATGGGCTGCGACCGGCCCCAGAATACGGCGAAAGGTATCCCGTGCCTCTTCGATGGACTGGGGCAGCCAGGGCAGGCGGTCGGCGATCTGCGCATGATGGACGACCAGTCGCTCGGGTGTGCCGTGGGCAGACGCCAGGCGCGCCTCGCGCAGAGCCTCGGTCATGCGGTCCGCGCTGTCGACAGAATCGCTGAGCCCCAGCGGCACGCCAAGGATGGCCTGCACGGCCCCCGCATCCTCGGACGAGAGCAGAACCAGAACCTCCTGCCCGCGTGGCAACAGCAGAAGGGGCGTTTCCAGCCGCTCGAACCGCCGCGCCCATTCCGTCAGCGGCAGCGGGTCGGCGCGTGCGACGCCCAGGATCGCCGCGTCCAGCGACAGGCCGCAGGCGTTCAGACGCCGGGTCAGCGTTCCGGCCTTGACCTTTTGGCCCACGATCTCCTTCAGCAATTCGGCGTTCTGGCGAAAGCTCCGCTCGTGTTCGACATGGCGATGTTCCAGCGCGATCCCCAAAACCGAAGCCAGATGGCTCATCAGGCTGTAGTCGAGCAAGTCGCCGTCCGAGCGCCTTGCCAGAAGGACGTGATCCTTCCGGGATGGAATCGAGATCGCCAGCACTTCTCCCTCGTCCAGGGGAAAGCGGCGGATGGCGGCCTGCGCCGTGCCGCGCTCAAGGGGTTTGTTCAGTATTTGGCGCAGGCCCGCAGGCAGTTCAGCACCCCGCGGCAGCCACAGCGCCGCCGCCTGACCGTCCCACAGCATCAGGTCCGCCTGAACATCCTGCGCCAGCCGGCCCAGAAGCGCAGCCAGATCATGGCCTTCTATCGCCATGCGGGCACTGACGTGCAGACGCGCAAATGCCGCCCGGCGGTCGTTTTCGCGCGACCGCCAGGCGTCGGCGACCGCTCGGGTCACGCTGGCGAAGGGGACGCCATATTCGGTCAGCAGCACCGGAAAGCCCAAACGGTCGGCGCTTGCCTGCAGCGCGGTCATATCCTTGGGACCCCGCATGTTTTCACCGATCATCATTCCCGCAAGGCCCGCATCGGACAGCCGCTGAACATAGGCGGCCTGACCGGCCCGGCCTTTCGGCACGCCCATGCCGGTCGTCATCAGCAGGTCGCCCTTGCCCAGCCATTCGGTCGGATCCGCCAATTCGCAGACATGCGCCCATTGCACCTGCCGTTCCTGGCCGGTCTCGCCACCGATAAAACGTGTGCGCAGTTCCGGCATGTTGACGATATCCACGATGCGAAGCGACATGATTGAGACCCGATTGCTGTGGCTGATCCTGAACGCAGTCTATCGCCATCTGCACGACAAGGCAGACCGGATATCAGCCGATAATCAGATAGGCCTTGCGGACGGTTTCGCGGATGTCCCATTCGCCTTGCGTGTCGGGCGCGAACCAGATCGAGTCTCCGGCGCGGAAATCGACCGGCTCGCCGCCATCGGGGATGAAACTGCCGCTGCCCGCGATGAAATAGCTGTATTCGGCCTGCGGCACCTGACGTCGGAACCGGCCGGGCGAACATTCCCATATCCCGGCATTGCCCGAAGGCGTCGCGGTATTGCCGGCTGTCCGCGTCACCGCGATCTGCGGGCCGGTCGGCGCGCCGACGGGAGTGGGAGTCGTGAAATCGGCATCCGTCGCGCGGATCAGGATCGGGTTCATGGTCATGCTCCTTCAGCTCTTGTCCTCAAGGCCCGCCGGCGCGAGGCTGGCCAATAGTCTGTCCCACGACCGTGGTTTGCGGCCCTGCATCTCGGCGATTTCCTTTCGCCGCACGGCGTTGCGCACCATGCTGCCCCCGACATAGCGGAACGGTTCGGGCGGAAATGTCTTTGCCCTGCGCCCGATAAGGGAACTGCGCGACCATTCGTCATCGCGGCGCAGGGCCATGCTGGCCAGGATGTATCCGCCCAGACGGCTGGGGGCGACACCATTGCCGCTCCATCCGATGCCATAGGAGATGTTTGGCTGGTCGCGCAGGTGGCCAAAGACCGGCACACTGTCGAAGGTCCGGTCGATCGGGCCGGACCAGGCGCCATCGAGGCAGGTCCGGTCCAGCATCGGGAAGGTGGTGAACAGATCGTCGCGGGTCTGCGCGGCTGTGGCGGCATCTTCGCTGAACATCGCGCCGATGGCGCCGCCAAAGCTCATGGCGCCCGTGCCCTTGCCGAAGGCGATCCGGCCGTCGCGGGTGGTGCGGTAGTAATCCACCATCAGTTGGGAATCGGTGATCGATTCCCCGCCGGTCCAGCCGATTTCCCTGAGCGTGTCGCCCAAGGGGCGCGTGATGACGACGGAACTGTTCACCGGCACGATCAGCCGCGCCAGTTCGGGGATCGCCGCCGACCAGGCGTTGGTGGCCAGCACGACCCGGTCCGCAGACAGCGTGCCCCCATCGGTGATCAGGCGCACGGGCGCACCGGGTTCGATCCGGTGGATGGGGCTGTTTTCGAAGATGGTCACGCCAGCATCCAGCGCCACGCGGCACATCCCCTGCACCAGGGCATAGGGCTGGACGGTGGCATTCGAGGCCTCGAACACGCCGGCCAAATGGGTGGGTGAACCGGTGCGGCGGCGAACCTCGTCCCCCGAGAGGCGCTGGAAAGGCTCTGCGCCAAGTGCCGCACAGACGGCCAGCGTGCCATCCCAGGTATCGACATGCGCCGGACTGGTCGCTGTCCAGAGCCAGCCGGTTTGCGTGAAATGCGCGTCGATATCGTGGCGCGCGCAGAATTCGCCCAGATCAAGGATGGCCTTTTCGGATTGCTGGCCCAGAAACCGCGCCTCGTCATCGCCGCACAGCGCGCGCAGGGTTCCGATCTTGGGCCACCAGGACATGGCAAAGCCACCATTGCGCCCCGAAGCACCGCTGCCGCATAAATGCTGTTCGACGATGGCGACGCGGCAATCGGGTTCAAGCTCACGAATCGTCAGGGCCGTCCACAGCCCGACAAATCCGCCGCCGATGATCGCGACATCAGCGTGATGTTCGCCTAGCAGCGTCGGGCACGGAGCCGAGGCCGGCACGGACGTCTGCCAATGGCTCGGCTTAAGAGGCGGGGAGACACGGAACTTCATGGGTCAATCCTTGTCAGACCGATGCGGCCCGATGATGCGGGCGGTCGGAACAAGGCGGCTCGCCGCCTTGTTCTTGTTGCATGGTTGTGCGGATCAGCCGCGCAGGCTGCTGGTGGCCGCCTGATCGACGATCATCGTCGCCGGGTCGATCACGACGCCATAGATGTCGCGCGCTGCGTCGATGCTGATGTATTCGTCCAGCACGTCCTCGACCACATCCTCGACAGCGCGGGCCTTGGGATTGCCCCAACCGCCGCCCCCGGTGCTTTCGAACATGAAGGTCTCCTCGGGGCCGAACTTGTGCGAGGCCAGCAGCGGGTTGTGCCAGTTGCCATCATCGTCGATGCCGCCGATCACCCGGCGCGCACCATCGGCGCCGATATGGATCGACCGCTGGACCGCGCTTTCCTGCCCACCGGCCACGCCGGGGCTGCCGGCCCGCGTCCGCGAGGTCTCCATGCCCAGTTCGCCACCGCCGAAGAAGCGGACCTTGAACACCGAGCCGAGGCCGCCGCGATATTTCCCGGCACCGGCCGAATCCTTGCGCAGCTCGAACGCCTCATAGGCAATGGGGAAGAACAGCTCGGCCGTCTCGGCCGCCATGTTCATGCAGTTCCCCAAGGGATCCATGGTCACGTTCATGCCGTCCGAATATGGCGTTCCGCCCCAGCCGCCCGCCGGGAGGTCCGAGAACACGTCGGTCTTGCCGTCCTTGTCCACGCAGCTTGCCACGAACCAGTTGGCATCGGCGCAGGTCGAGCCGGTCACCCGTTCGGGGATCGCCTTGGCCAGCGCCTGCCAGATCGCCGAGGTGATCTTGGATGCTGTCAGCGTGGTGCAGCCGATCGTCGGCGCGGGCCAGGTGGCGTTCAGCCAGCAACCCTCGGGCAGGATCACTTCGATCGGGTTGAACAGACCCTGGTTCTGCGGGGCCTCGGGCGCCAGGAAGAACTGCAACGAATACAGCGCCGCCGACATCGTATTGGCCTTGGGCGAGTTGATCGCGCCCTGGCACATCGGATCGGTGCCGGTGAAGTCCACCGTGATCTGGTCGTCCTTGACGGTCAGCGCGACCTTGACCCGCACTTTCTCATGCGTGATCCCGTCGGTATCGGCATAATCCTCGGCCTCGTAGACACCGTCGGGAATGCCGCGGATGCTTTCGCGCACCATCTTTTCGGTATAGGCTTGGATCTTCTTCATCGCGGCGCGGACCGTATCGACGCCGTAGCGTTCGCAGGCGCGCTGCATTTCCTGTTCCGCGGCCAGCAGCGCGCCCAGATGCGCCTGCGTGTCGCCCTTGATGAAATGCGGCGTGCGGGTGTTGTTGAGGATGATCGCCATCAGATCCTCGTTCAGCTTGCCCCCGCTGAAGATCTTCAGCGGCGGAAGGCGCAGGCCCTCGGCGGCGATATGGGTGCTGAAGGCCTGACCGCCGGCGCCGCCGCCGCCCAGATCCATCCAGTGCCCGCGGCTGACCGCATAGCCGATCAGTTCCTTTTTGTAATAGATCGGCTTAGTGAAGGTGATGTCGTTGATATGCGTCCCGCCCCGATAGGGGTCGTTCAGCACCAGCACGTCGCCTTCGCGGATGTTCGCGGCGCCGATGCCCTTCACGGCTTCCTCGGCCGAGAATTTCATTGCGGCAAGGTGGACCGGGCAGTTCGCCGCCTGGCTCAGCAGGTGCAGATCCGCGTCATAGATGGCGTTGGAAAAATCCAGCATGTCCGCGAGGATCGGCGAGAACGACGACCTTTGCATCACCGTCGCCATCCGGTCGGAAGCGAATTCGAAGATGCTGCGCATCACCTCGAAGGTGATCGGGTCGATGTCGATTTCGGTCTTGTTATGATCCATTGGCCTCCCCTCCTCAGATCTCGATGTCGATGATCAGCGCGCCCATCGCGTTCACATGGGCGAGCGTGCGCGGCGGCAGCACGGTGCAGGCGTGGTCGTATTCGACGATCGCCGGTCCGCTGATGCGATGATGCGTCGTCAGGGCTTCGCCGTCATAGACCTCGCAGTCATGCCATTCGCCGTCAAAATAGACCGTGCGACGGCCTTTCAGGGCAACGCTGTCATCGGTCGAATAGTGCAGCTCGACCGGGGGCGGATCATCCATCCCGCCGATTGCGGTTACGCTGAAGGACACGAAGGCGGGCGCGAAATCGTCCGAGCTGACGCCAAATTCCTGCAGGTGGACGCCGTGGAACGCGTCCTCGATGCCCGGCAGATGCTCGGCGGTCAGCCGGCCGTTCGGCAGCGGCGTATCCACCTCGTAGGACTGTCCGACATAGCGCATCTGCGCGCTGCGGCTGATCTGTATCTCGGCCTCGTTGCTGAAGCCCTGCGCCATCAGTTCCTTCTTCGCCCGGGCCTCAAGGTCGTCCAGGATCGCATTCACGCGGTCCAGGTCGGCCTCTTTCACCGGCGAGTAATAGAACTGTTCTATGTCCTGCCGCAGATCCATGACCGTGGCGCCAAAGGCCGAGGCGACGCCGGCATGGGGCGGCACGATGACCTTGGGAATGTTCATCGACCGGGCCACGAAACAGGCCGCCAGCGCGCCGGCGCCGCCGAAGCTGGCATAGACGAAGTCGCGCGGGTCGCGGCCGCGGGCGATCAGCACCTTCTTCACCGCCTGCGCCATGTATTCGCAGCCGATGCGGATCATGCCTTCGGCGGTTTCCAGCATCGGCAGGCCGATCTGATCGGCCAGCTTCTGCATGGCGGCCTTGGCGCCTTCGAGGTCCAGGTCCAGCTTGCCGTTCAGGGTCGGGTCAAGCCGGCCGAGGATCAGGTTGGCGTCGGTGATCGTCGGCTGCATGCCGCCGCGGCGATAGCAGACCGGACCGGGTTCGGAACCGGCGCTCTTCGGGCCGACACGAAGGCTGCCGCCGGCATCGACCCAGCCGATGGAGCCGCCGCCCGAACCGACGCTGTGGATGTCCAGCATCGGCACCACGATCGGGACTTCCCATTCCAACTCGTGATCGCGGGTGATCAGACCCTTGCCGTCTTCCACGATGGAAACGTCGAAACTGGTGCCGCCGACATCGGTGTGCAGGATGCGGTTGAATCCGCTCTGCTCGGTCAGATAGCTGCCATAGGCCACGCCGCCGGCCGGGCCGGATTCCAGCATGTCCTCGGGGTGGTTCCGCGCGGCTTCCGCCGACATGACCCCGCCGCTGCTTTTCAGGATCAGCAGCTTTCCGGTGAACCCGCTGGCCGCAAGGCGGTTTTCCAGGTCATCCATGTATTTGACCATGACCGGCATGCAGGCTGCACGCACTGCGGTCGTCACGAAGCGGCCGTGTTCCCGGAAGATCGGGCGCGTTTCCGACGACAGGACGATATGCACGTCGGGGCATTCCTGGCGCAGGATGTCGCGCATCTGCGCCTCGTGCGCGCCGCTGGCGTAAGAGTTGATGAAACCGATGGCGACCGACTGGATGCCGGCGTCGCGGATCTTGCGTGCCACATCGCGCGCGGCGTTCACATCCAGCGGGCGTTCGGGCTGGCCGTGAACATTGGTGCGCTCGGGCACGGTATAGCGGTAGCGACGCTTGATGACCGGCTTCGGCTTGGTCTGGTAGGGATCATAAAGATTCTGGCGGTGCTGACGCCCGATCTCGATTGTATCACGGAAACCCTCGGTGGTAATGAGGGCCGCGTCCGGGTAGCTGCGTTCGATCAGCGCATTCGTCGCCGTTGTCGTGCCGTGCATCAGATACGAGATATCCGAAATCTCGATCCCGGCCTTCTCGATGGACTCAAGAACGGCGATGGACCGATCCTGTTTCGTCGTAAGAACCTTGGCGGTAACTTGCTTGCCGGTGTTTTCCTCCCAGGCAAACAGGTCTGTGAACGTGCCGCCCACGTCGATCCCGACCCTCCACATTGCGTCTCCTCCTTCACTCGTGGATATCTGATTGTGGCATTCCTGCAGATGCGGATGGCAGCAAGCAATCAGTCGAAAGCAGAATTCTTGTGATAGAGTTTGTGTGATCGACTTATGAAATGTGCGCTCGAACGCTGGCTTCGGTTGAAACCAGTCTCCCATCATGCCCGTCGAAGCCGCAGACAAAGGCGACGACTTTGACCCGTGACCTTACTCATGATCGCGGTTCGATGAATGAGTGGCCGCTCTTGCGTCTTTTCTGCGGTTGCAGTGATCCGTCACAGCTGGCGACTTGTCCGCCCATCACGACCACTGCGCCGCATCTGGGAACGGTGTTGTTGCAAAAATGCGCTCTGAGGGGTGCGTTGCCCTTTCCTCTGCAGGGTTATCGTAGGCGCCATCTGCGGTCACGGTGCCGATGTCTTCGTCTTCAGGGATCTGGACCTTCAGGGCCTTCTGCCTGCGGCACAGCATGGAATAGTCCCGAACAGGTCAGTCCAGCCCAGCCAGCCGAAATAGGCTGACGACCACCCCCGCAGCAAGGATCGCCGCACACAACAATGTGGCCTAGACAATGGATGGCAGCGATACCACGGAGTTCGAAAACGGCGTAATGCGCACCCGCCGCAGGCTGACCGCAGACGGGGTTCGACATACCGCCTATGTCGATGCCGTTCCCGGCTATCGGGGCGTGCATGTCACCTATTTCGACGGCTCCGGCTCGACCGCATTCGCACTTGCAGACAATGCGGCCGCGCCTGGCACCGCCTCGGTCGAGGATCTGTTAATCTTCACCAAATCACAGCGCAAATCATTGGATAAAGCGGAGATTAAGATCCCACATAAACCCATATGAGCCACCAAGGAGGAGCGGTGTCCCGTCGAGCTGGCAAACGAGCAGAACGCAGCCGTCAAATCCTTTGGGAATCCCCATAACGTCTCCCGAAAGCCGTCCGGCAGGAAAGGCGCGGTTCTTCCGAATTCGCTTCACCGGCCAAAGCGGCGGCTCTGGCCAACTGCCGGGGCAATACGCAAAATAGCGTATCGCCCGCGGCGCTGCATTCGGTGAGCTTCCTTCTGACAAGAGATCGAGCTTGAGGGGAGGAAGACCATGCCGCGTGAGGCAACTATATCGGCGTGCCAGTATCTGGTGCGCGAAATCAACAGCTTCGAAGACATGGCGGCGCGGGTGCGCGCGCTTCTCGACAAGGCCGAGGGCTCGGACATCGCGATCTTCCCCGAGCTTTTCACCATCGAACTGTTCACCACCTTGCCGAACTGGCGCGAACGCCCTATCGCCGAGCTGGTGAAGATCGCCGAGCATACCGAAGCCTATCGCGATCTTTTCCGGTCCGAGGCAAAGCGGCGCGGCCTGTTCATCGCCGCCGGCTCGCATCTCGAGGAAGTCTCGCCGGGCCGGTATGAGAACATCGCCCATCTGTTCGGCCCGGATGGCGAGCATTTTATGCATACGAAGACCCATATCTTCCCGGCCGAGGCGGCCTGGTCCACCTCGGAGGGCGACAAGATGGAAGCCTTCCAGCTGCCTTTCGCCAAGGTCGGCTTCAATGTCTGCTACGAGACCGAAATCCCGGAATGCTCGGCCGCGCTGGCCGAGCAGGGGGTCGAACTGATCCTGACACCTTCGGCGACCTTCACCGAACAGGGTTTCTGGCGCGTGCGCCACTGCGCACAGGCCCGCTGCATCGAGAACCAGGTCTATCTGGTGCATTGCTGCCTGGGCGGCCAGCCCGGCGCGCCGCTGCCGAACGGCTGGGCGCGCAGCTCGGTCCTTGGACCCTGCGACATGGCCTGGGCCAACCCCGCCGGGATCATTGCCGAGGCCGAAGCCAATGTCGAGATGACCGTGACCGGCACGGTGAACCTCGACCTGCTGCACGAGAACCGCGCAAGCGGCGCGGCCCCGACCTTTCGGGATCGTCGCCGCCAGGCCGGGCTCTATCGCAGCTGGCCGTCGCATCTGTGAACGCCGCCAACCAAACCGCAGTTCGTCTCAACAAGGAGGAGTGAATGGGACATCTGAAACTGCCCGAGGGCAAGAAGATCGCCGTCAACCTGGGCGTGGATTTCGACGCGCAGTCGCTTTGGCTCGGCGGCTTCAACCGGCCCTCGCCGTCGTTCATGTCGCGCGGCGAATTCGGCGCCGAGGTCGGCACGCCGCGACTGCTTGCGCTGTTCCGCAAGCATGACATCAGGACGACCTTCTTCACCCCGGGCCATACCGTCGACACCTTCCCTGCGATCAACAGGAAGGTCTTTGATGCCGGGCACGAGATCGCCCATCACGGCTATTATCACGAGAACCCGACCCTGATCGGGCGCGATACCGAGCGGCGGCTGATGGACCTGGCCTTCGCCACCTATCAGAAGCATTTCGGCATCCGCCCGACCGGCTACCGTTCGCCCTACTGGGATTACAGCGAGAACACGCTGGACCTGATAGAGGAGGCGGGGTTCCTTTACGACAGCAGTCTGATGGCGCGCGATCTGGTGCCCTATCGCCCGCAACGCTGGCAGGTGCGCTGGGAACAGGGCAATGTCGCCGGCCCGGCCAGCAAGGTGCTGGAGATCCCGGTCAGCTGGTATCTCGATGATTTTCCAGCGTTGGCCTATACCGGCAACCAAGAAGGCATGTCGGATACCGATGCGGTGCTGCGCCGCTGGAAGGACATCTTCGACTACGCCTATGCCAATCAGGAAAATGGCGTCTATGCCATGGCCCTGCATCCGCAGATCATCGGCCAGGCCCATCACATGATCATGCTGGAGCGCCTGATCGAGCATATCAAGGGCCATGACGGCATCTGGTTCGCGACCTGCGACGAGATCGCCCGCGCCTGGGTCGATGACGACGGCGACCGCGAGAAGATGGCCCTGCCGGATGCGCGCGGTGTCGAGCCGATGCCGGCGGATTACGGCTGGCCTGCATGAGAGTGCCTGCGCCCGGCCGGTCCGGGCGCAAGTTTCATCTGTTCCGGGCGCGGAAAGCCTCTATCATCCCAGCTTCCATATGAGGGGATATGGGAGGGCGAGCGTGCAGGGTTGCTGGTCATGCCTCGTCACGAAGGACGGGCTGGAGGAACTGGAAGACCGGCAAGGCCGCTTGGTCGTGGCCCGGCTGCCGCATGTCGTCGCGCTGGCGCGATCCTTCCTCGACAGTGGTCTGGAACTGGCCGACTTCATCCATATCGACGGGGGCGACTGGTATCTTGCCCGGTTGCGGCCGGTCCCTGCCGCCGTCCATCCGGCCGCCGCTAGCGTTCATCTGGAACGGATCGAGCCGCCCGAAGGGATGACGGCGCGGGAACTGGATGTCCTGACTCTTGTCGCGGCCGGCTGTTCCAACGACAATATCGCTGCCCGCCTTGTGGTCAGCCCACGCACCGTCGCCAAGCATGTCGAGCATCTTTCGGCCAAGCTGCGGGTCTGGAGCCGCAGCCTGCTGGCCGGAATCGCCCTTGAGCGCGGGCTTTTGCACCTGCCCGTGCCGGGGGGTGCCGACGGGCTGACGCTTGCCTTGTTCCGGCTCGATGCAGGCACCGGACCTCCGCCTCGGCCGATGACCCGATCCCGGCGGCCACCGAAGCTGCGTCCGATCCATATCGGCCTGCCTTATCCCGCTTCGGGGCGGGGTTCGTCGGATGCCGCCGAGATGGTGAACGGCGCTGCCCTTGCCGTGGCCGAGGCCAATTCCCGGGGCGGCATCCACGGCCGCGAGGTGCGCTTGGTGCCGAAACCGTTCCACAACGGCGATGACAATGCCGCGCTTGCCGCCTATCGCGAGCTGATCGAGCAGGAGGTCGAGGCAGTCACGGCCGGATATGCCTGCTATTCGCCGCAAGTCCACGACCTGATCGGCGATGCGCGCCTGCCCTATCTGCATGCCGCCACGATGAACCACGCGGTCGAGCGGGTTCGCGACAGCCGCCTTCGGTTGGGCAATATCTTCCAGTCCTGCGCCAGCGACATCAACTATGCCCAGGGTCTGGTGCGCTTCGTGGCCGGGCTGGGTCCGCAGACGGCGCTGGGGCGGCGGCTGGCCGTGGTGGTGCCGAAAACGAAGGCCATGGATATGGGCATGGCGGCGCTGGCCGAGGGGCTGGACCGGCAGGGATGGCAGCTTCACCCGATCCCGGTCGACACGGCTGATCCGGATTGCTGGCAGCGGGTCGTCACCGGTTTGCACCGGCTGGAACCGGGAGTGGTGACTCTGGCTTCGTTCTTCGTCGAGGACGCGATCCCCTTCCAGCGGGCGTTCCTGGATAATCCGGTCAGGGCGCTGGTCTATCTGATCTACAGCCCCTCGGCGCCCTGCTATCGGCAAGAGCTCGGCCCGCTCAGCGAGGGGGTGATCTGGGCCACCACCAGCGGCCTTTACACCGACATGATCGGAGCGACCTTCCGGCAGAGATATTTCGCGCGCTACGGCAGCCATCCGGGCAATTCGCAGGCCGGGCTGGCCTATGACCGGGTCGGCCTGTTGCTGGGGGCCTGGCAGCGCACCGGCCATCCCCGCGCCTTCGACAAGGTGATCGCGGATCTGCGGACCTCGATCAACCGCGGCGTCAACGGTTCCTATTATTTCGGCAATGAAGGCCAGGTGGGGCTGGCCTATCCCGACGACACGCTGGATCTGTCGATCAGCCAAGCCCATCTGATCCACCAGTTGCAGCAGGGGCGCAATGTGGTGCTTGCACCCGCGCCCTATGCCTCGGGCAGCCTGGTCGCCCCGCCCTGGTTCGGTAGGTAGCTGCGGCTTGCCCCTCTGCGGCGGGAAAGGACAGGCCCGATCTTGCAAGGCGAGGCTGATATTCGATCTCCAGATACTCTTCGAGCCCTCGCGCCCCAGCCCCGAGGCGTTCACGCCGCCGAAGGGCGCAACGTCGTTCGAGAACGCCGCCAGTTGTCAACGGCGGAGTAAAACCCGGCCA
>NZ_VCBQ01000085.1:0-22022 GCF_006386455.1 Paracoccus sp. FO-3
ACGGCAGAGCATCGGGAGTATCTCGGCTGCTGTCCCCCCGCCCTCCGGCACCGGCAGCGCCTCTGCATCCGGCCATGCCCAGGCCTGAACCCGCAGGCTCCAGGCCCTGCGCCGATCACGGGGCAATGCGCTGCGCCCCCCGACCGCCACCGGAAAGCGGATGCGGCATTCGTGCAGGACGGCGCGCAGCGCCGCCGGGATCATCGCCGCATGATGCTGGAACACGCCGCGCAGGCCGCAGACCGCGACATCCCTTGGCCAGCAGGGCCGGGCGATGCGCTGCTGCGGGGGCGATGGCGCGCCACCCCGACCTTGCCGACCGGCTGCTGAGCGCCTCTCCGATCACGGGGCAATGCGCTGCGCCCCCCGACCGCTAGAGAAGCAGGTCCGAGGCGTTCAACTGCTCCAGCCCGCCCAGCTCGATCGTCAACTCGGCCGTGCCGTCGCCGTCCAGGTCGACCAGCAGCCGATGCGCGCCGGGTTGCGACCAGTCGGCGCGAACCTGCCCCAGCCCGGAAAAATCATCGGCGCCGATGAAGGTCAGATCCAGGCGCGATGCGGCCCGCCCGTCACCATCGTCCAACGCTGTTGACATGGCCGCCGGAGGGTGCCTTGTTGCCGCTGCATGACAAGGGCCGGGGGGGGGGGGGAATGGCGCGGTTCTCTGCCAATCTGGGCTTTCTCTGGGCCGATCTGCCGCTGCCGCAGGCGATCCGCGCTGCGCATCGCGCCGGCTTCGACGCGGTGGAATGCCATTGGCCGCATGAGGTGCCGCACGAGCAGGTGGCGGCGGCGCTGGCCGAGACAGGGTTGCCGCTGCTGGGCCTGAACACCCGCCGCGGCCGGCCGGGCGAGAACGGACTTGCCGCCCTGCCGGGACGCGAGGCCGAGGCGCGGGCCGAGATCGCGCGCACGCTGGACCTTGCCGCCACCCTGGGCTGCGGCGCGGTGCATGTCATGGCGGGCATGGCCGAGGGGCAGGCGGCCGAGCGCGCCTTCCTGGCCAATCTGGACCATGCCTGCCGGCTGGCGCAGCCGCTTGGCATCACCATCCTGATCGAGCCGCTGAACCGGCACGACGCGCCGGGCTATTTCCTGGCCGGCTCGGACCAGGCGGCGCGGATCATCGAGGCGGCCGGCCATGACAACCTGCGGCTGATGTTCGACTGCTATCACCTGCAGATCATGGAGGGCGACATTTCGCGCCGGCTGCGGGCGCATCGGGACATCCTGGGCCATGTGCAGATCGCCTCGGTTCCCGACCGCGGCCCGCCGGATGGGGGCGAGCTGGACTATCGCCATGTCTGCGCGCTTCTGGACGATCTGGGCTGGACGCGGCCCATCGGCGCGGAATACCGCCCCAAGGGGCCGACCGAGGCGACGCTGGACTGGCTGCACCAGCGCCGGCTGGCCGGTGTGCGGGACGGGGCCGCGCGGTCGGGGCGATAGGGCCCGCGGTGCGGTGCGGGAAGGATCGCCGCATTCGCGACAGCGCGGTTGCCCTGCCGCGGCAAGGGCGTTGCCGGGTTCCAGAGGCTTGAAATCAAAGCGGCAATGGCCATCTTTACGGGTGGCCCCCTTGGGGCCTCTTGGATTTTGCGCATGGGGATTTCGTCTTGCAAGGCTTCGGCTTGGACAGATTCGCCCTGCGCCTTGAACAGGCGCATGGCTTGCCCCGGCCCCGTTGACACGCAAGGCGTGGACGGCTGGCCGGGGTCAGGCTGAATCCAGCTGAATCAAGCCCGTTTTCCCAAGAGGTTCCGTCATGCTGCGCGCCTTCCTGCCGGCGGTTTGCCCGCATTGCGGCGAGGATGTCCCCAGGGCTGCCGCCCGGCGATGTCCGATCTGCCGCTCTCCGTTTCCATTGCCGTTCTCGGTGCCCGAGCCCCGCCGCCTGCCCCGGCGCAAGGGCGCAAAGGGGGGCGACGATGGCGAAAGATGACATCCCCGCCCCCGGCCTGCTGTGGCGGCTGGCGGCGGCCATCGCCCTGGCGCTGGCCATCGCCACGCTGGCCGAGCCGCTGGCGCGGCGCCATCCCGACCTGTCCGCCTTGCAGCTTTGGGCGGGGCCGCTGCGCAACGCGGGCTTTTCCGTCGCCTTCTTTGCCGGCGCGCGCCTGACGCATGGGCTGGCCGCCCGGCGCCTCTTGCGGCGCCGGAAGGGCCGGCGCCCGGTGCCCAAGGTGCTGCTGGACCTTTTATGGTTCGTGCTGCTGGCCGTGGCCACGCTGGCCAGCCTGTCGCTGTTCTTCCGCCAGGACCTGTCCGGGATCCTGACCGGCTCGGGCCTGGTGCTGGCGGTGCTGGGCTTTGCCGTCCGCAATGCGGTGGCCGACGTGTTCTCGGGGCTGGCGATGGGGATCGAGGCGCCGTTCCGCATCGGCGACTGGGTGCGCATCGAAACCCTGGCCGAGGGCAAGGTGCAGGAGATCGGCTGGCGCACCACCCGGCTGGTCAGCCGCGACAGCACCTATGTCATCCTGCCCAACAGCCAGATCTCGTCGCGGCGAATCACCAATTTCAGCGCGCCGCGGCAGGAATATCGCGACCATGCCGAACTGACCCTGCCCGCCGACCTGCCGGTGGCCGAGGCGGGACGGCTGATCGCCCAGGCCGCGGCGGCGGCGCGCATGATCTCGGCCGGCAAGCCGCCCGAGGTGCAGGTGACGGATTACGGCCCCGCGGGCATCACCTATCGGGTGAAATACTGGGTGCCGCAGCACGACCGCGAGCTGGCCTGCCGCAACGAGGTCTTCAGCCTGATCGACGCGGCGCTGCGCAAGCAGGGCATCCGGCTGGTGGCGGACCGGATGCCCTGGGGCGAAGGTCAGGACAGCGCCAGCGCCGGCAGGGCGCCGGACGGGGGCCGCAGGCCGATCCGCCCGGCCTCGGCCGAGGCCAGGTAGATGTGATGGAAGGCATCGACCCGCCCGCCGGTCAGCTGGATGTCGTCGCGCCGCCAACGCCAGGGCTGGGCGTCCAGCACCCGCTCGAACGGGTCCGAGGCGGTGGCCGACCAGAAGGCGGCGATGCCGTCCGGCCGCAGCGCCCGGCGCAGCACCGCAAGGCCGTCATCGCCGTAAAGCCGGCCGTTTTCCGGGCGCACGGTGAAATCCGGCCCGTTGTCGGTGTCCATCAGGATCACGTCGAAGCCGGTGCGGGGTTCCGCCAGCACCGCCATCACATCCGCGACGCGCAGGGCGACGCGCGGATCGCGCAGCGGGTGGCCGGCCAGATGGCCGATGCGGTCGCGGTTCCAGCCGGCGATCTCGGGGACAAGCTCGCAGACCGTGACCTGCGCGGCGGGCCCCAGCAATTCCAGCGCCGCGCGCAGGGTGAAACCCATGCCCAGCCCGCCGATCAGCACGCGGGCGTCGGGCCGGCCATGCAGGCGCAGGCTGCGCTCGGCCAGCACGGTTTCGGACTGGTGGTTGAGGTTCGACATCAGCTCGATCCCGTTGAAGCGGATCTCGTAAAGGGCGCCGCGCTGTCGCAGCAATATTTCGTCTCCCGCCGCCGTGCCGGCGCGGGCCAGGGTATTCCAGATGGGCATGTTCGATCCCCGACATCGGGCAGGCCAGAAGGGCCCCCCGGTGGTTGCGTGACGGTTTCGGAAAATGGCCTTGGGTTGCCCGGCGTTCAGCGCGCGGACAACCCCGGCACATTGTTGGCCCTGAAACCGATCAGCAGCGGGAAGATCGCCGAGGGATGCGGCAGGCCGAGCCGCGGCGCGGGGCCGCGATCCCGGCAGGACCGATCCGGTCGCATCGCAAGGCCCCCTATGCCGCCGGGGTCATTGGATCGGCGCGGCCGACCGTCAGCACCGTCAGCTCGCGCGTTTCGCCCACCCGCGTCTCCCAGGTGAAGCGCGCGCCCGCCCGCAGGCCGATCAGCGCCACCCCGATCGGCGTCAGCACCGAGGCGCGGCCGGCGGCGATGTCGGCATCCTCGGGCCAGGCCAGCACGACGGTCTGCTCGCGCCCGGTGGTCTCGTCGCGGAAGGTGACGGCGCTGCCGATGCCGGCGACGTCCTCGGGCATCCGCTCGGGCGCCAGGACGCGGGCGCGGGCCAGTTCGGTCAGCAGCCGGTCGGCAAGGTCGGGATTGCGCGCCATCGCCCCTTCGGCAAGGCGTTCGAGCCGGTCGAGCGTGTCGCTGGCGATGGTGACCGGCGGTCGCGATGTTCTGGCCATGTCGGCTCCTTCAGTCATGTCATGACCCGCCGGAGCCGCCGCAGGGGCGGATCGGGGGTGGATTTTCTGGATCAGGAAAGCCCCGGACGCGAGGTCAGCGCAAGCGCGCCCCTGTCCGGGGCAGCTGGCGCGTCAGCAGCAAACCGGTGCCGAACCGGCTCTTGCAAAGGGGAATAGGCATGGTCATGCGCCCAGTCTAGCCGCGCGGCCAGCCCGAGTCGAGAGACCCGCCTCGCCGGCTTCAGGCCTGGCCCCTTCGCGGGCGGGCCCATCGACAGAGGGGCAGGGCCCGCGCCGCCCTAGCGGGTCTCGACGGTGGCCAGGTAGCGGCGCAGATCCTCGGCCCCGCGGCCCAGCGACGCCTGTTCCTCGCCGCGCAGCTCGGGCGGCTCCAGCCAGCCGGGCTCGATCCCGGTCATGTCGGGCAGCTGATGCGCGATGCCCTTGTGGCAGTCGATGCAGGTCTTTTCGCCCGAGATCAGGTAGCGCTCGTGGATCTGGGCCGCGCGGCGGGTCTGCTTGGTAAAGTCCATCGCCACCGCCGCATGGCAGTTGCGGCATTCCAGCGAATCGTTGGCCTTGAGCCGCGCCCATTCGTGCTGGGCCAGTTCCAGCCGCTTTTCCAGGAATTTCTCGCGCGTGCTGATGGTGCCGAAGATCTTGCCCCAGACCTCCTTCGAGGCCTGCATCTTGCGGGCGATCTTGTCCGTCCACTGGTGCGGCACATGGCAGTCGGGGCAGCTGGCCCTGACCCCCGAGCGGTTCGAGAAATGCACCGTCGGCATCAGCTCCTGATAGACGTTGTCGCGCATCTCGTGGCAGCTGGTGCAGAATTTCTCGGTATTGGTGACTTCCAGCGCGGTGTTGAAGCCGCCCCAGAAGATCACGCCGCAGATGAAGCCGCCCAGCGTCAGGAAGCCGATGCTGAGAAAGCTGCTGGGCCGGCTGATGACGCGCCAGAACCAGGTGACCCGGCCCAAGACCCAGCGGATGCTTGCCCTGATCCAGCCCATGTCACGGGCTCCCGGCGTGGCGATAGCCGTCGCGGAACTGGTTGGGCACCAAGGGCTTCACGTCGGTCTGCTGGACGTGGCAGGCGGTGCAGAAATAGCGCCGCGGCGTCACGTCGGTCAGCACCTGCCCGTCGCGGTCCATGAAATGGGTGACGCTGATCATGGGCGCGCCCGAGCCTTCGGTGAATTGCGGCTTGTGGCAGTCCATGCAGCGGTTGGTGTTCACGCTCAGCTGATAGCCGTCGATGGAATGGGGGATCACCGGCGGCTGTTCGGGATAGTTGCGCATCCGGCGCACGTCGTCGGTGATCGGCCGGCCCAGGGGCGGGATCTGGCCTTCGGACATCGGCTCGGCCCAGCCGGTCAGCGGCGGCACGATCTGCACCGCCGGCTCGTCCTGCGGCAGCGCGGCACCGACAAGGGCGAACAGCAGCATCCCGGCCATGGCGGCGGGCCGGATCAGACGGAAAGGATCTTGACCGCGCATTTCTTGAAATCCGTCTGTTTGGAAATGGGATCGGTGGCGTCCAGCGTCACCTTGTTGATCAGCTGGCTGGCGTCGAACCAGGGCACGAAGATCACCCCGCGCGGCATCCGGTTCCTGCCGCGCGTCTCGACGCGCGAACGGATCTCGCCGCGGCGCGAGACGATGCGCACCTCGGCCCCCTGGTTCAGGCCCATGTCGCGGGCATCCTCGGGGTTCATGAAGCAGCGGGCGCCAGGAAAGGCCCGGTAAAGCTCGGGCACGCGCATGGTCATCGAGCCCGAATGCCAATGCTCCAGCACGCGGCCCGTCACCAGCCAGATGTCGTATTCCTCGTCCGGGGGCTCGGCCGGCGGCTCGTAGGGCACGGCGATGATCCTGGCCTTGCCGTCGGGGTTGCCATAGAACTGCACGCCCGCGCCCGGCTCGACATAGGGGTCGAGCCCCTCGCGATAGCGCCAGAGCGTTTCCTTGCCGTCCACCACCGGCCAGCGCAGGCCCCGCACCTCGTGATAGGTGTCATAGGGGGCAAGGTCGTGGCCATGGCCGCGGCCGAAGGCGGCATATTCCTCGAACAGGCCCTTCTGGACGTAGAAGCCGAAATCGTTCGATTCCTGGTTGGCGTAGCCGGGGCTCAGCCCGGAGATGTCGAAGCGGTCCACGCTGCCGTTGCGGAACAGCACGTCGAACAGGCTCTGGCCGCGATAGTTGGGGTTGGCGGCCAGGATCTCCTCGGGCCAGACCTCGTCGGTGGTGAAGCGCTTGGAAAACTCCATCATCTGCCACAGGTCCGAGCGCGCCTCGCCCGGCGCTTCGACCAGCTGGTGCCAGACATGGGTGCGGCGCTCGGCATTGCCATAGGCGCCCTCCTTCTCGACCCACATGGCGGCGGGCAGGATCAGGTCGGCGGCCATCGCCGTCACCGTGGGATAGGCGTCCGAGACGACGATGAAGTTGTCCGGGTTGCGATAGCCGGGCCAGGTCTCGTTGCTGTTGTTGGGCGCGGCCTGCAGGTTGTTGTTCACCTGCACCCAGTAGAAGTTCAGCGTGCCGTCGTGCAGCGCCCGGTCCTGCGCCACCGCGTGCAGCCCCGGCTTTTCCGGGATCACGCCATGGGGGATGCGCCAGATTTCCTCGGCATGCTTGCGGTGTTCGGGATTGGTCACGGTCATGTCGGCAGGCAGGCGATGGGCGAACGTGCCCACCTCGCGCGCCGTGCCGCAGGCCGATGGCTGGCCGGTCAGCGAGAACGGGCTGTTGCCGGGTTCCGAGATCTTTCCGGTCAGCAGGTGGATGTTATAGACCATCTGGTTGGCCCAGACGCCGCGTACATGCTGGTTGAAGCCCATGGTCCAGAGCGACATGACCTTGCGGTCGGGATCGGCGTAGAGCTCGGCCAGCTGTTCCAGGAAGCCCGGCTCGACGCCGCTGAGTTCCGAGACCTTCTCCAGCGTGTATTCGCTGACCAGTTCGGCGAAGGCCTCGAAGGTCGAGGGGGTGGTCGCCGCCGGATCCTCGGCCGTGCGCGCGGCCATCTCGCGCGGGTCGTCCTCGCGCAGGCCATAGCCGATGCCGGTCGCGCCGGCGACGAAGGTGGTGTGGCGGTCCACGAAATCGCGGTTCACCCGGCCGGTCTGGATGATGTGGTTGGCGATATAGTTCAGGATCGCCAAGTCCGTGCCGGGCTTGAAGACGATGGGAATGTCGGCCAGGTCCGAGCTGCGATGGGTAAAGGTGGACAGCACCGCCACCTTGACATGCGGGTGGCCCAGCCGGCGGTCCGCGACCCGCGTCCACAGGATCGGGTGCATCTCGGCCATGTTCGAGCCCCAGAGGACAAAGGCGTCCGCCGCCTCGAAATCGTCATAGCAGCCCATCGGCTCGTCCATGCCGAAGGTGCGCATGAAGGCATAGGCGGCCGAGGCCATGCAATGCCGGGCGTTGGGGTCGAGGTTGTTCGACCGGAACCCCGCCCGCATCAGCTTGGTCGCGGCATAGCCCTCGAAGATGGTCCACTGGCCGGAACCGAACATGCCGACGGCGGTCGGCCCCTTGTCCTTCAGCACCCGCTTGGCCTGCGCGGCCATGGTGTCGAAGGCTTCCTCCCAGCTGACCGGAGTGAATTCGCCGTCCTTGGCATAGACGCCGTCCTTCTTGCGCAGCAGGGGCTGGGTCAGCCGGTCCTGGCCATACATGATCTTGGACAGGAAATAGCCCTTGACGCAGTTCAGGCCGCGGTTCACCTCGGCCAGCAGGTCGCCATGGGTGGCGACCACGCGGCCTTCCTTGACGCCCACCATGACGCCGCAGCCGGTGCCGCAAAAGCGGCAGGGCGCCTTGGACCAGGTGATCTGCAGCGATTCGACGCCGCCGGGCACGGGCTGGGCCTGCGAAGCCAGCGGGATATTGGCGGCCATGGCGGCGATCCCCGCCGCCTGCGCCTTGAGCAGATCGCGTCGCGAGAGGGTCATGCCATTGCCTCCGTCTCGTCGGCGGGCAGGATCTGTTCAAAAACCAGGTTTGCCGAGAACACGCCCTCCATGACCGAGATCTCGGCCATGCGGCTGCCGATCTCGCCCACCGAGGCGCCTTCCAGCACCAGCACGATCTTGGCGTCCTTGACGGCATGGACCTCGGTCCCCGGCAGGGCGGCAAGGCGCCGGGCCAGGTCGGCCGCGCGCTCGGGCCGGGCCGTGACGATGGCGCTGGAGATGTGGAGGAACCGCGCTTCCGTGCCGCTGTCCTGCTTCAGCTTTCCGGTCAGAATGTCGCGTCGCTGGATGGGGATCCTGTCTGGCTCGCGCATGGCCGCTCTCTAATGTATGGGTCCGGGGGGTCCGAAAATGAGCTGCCACATCCAGACCAGGAAGCCGTAGCCGCCGACGATCGCGACCGACAGGATCGGCCAGATCACCACGGCCAGGATCAGGAATGCGATGATTTCATCCCGCTTCCGGTGCTTGGGACGATCGGTTTCTGTTGCGGAATCGATCATTTCTGGGCAACCCGTGCGTCAAAACGCCTCAGTTCAATCTTCCACGGAACTGTGAAGGATCGAAGAAGGTTCCCAGCAAAATTCGCCCCGGCGCGACATCATGCCGGCCAGGCGATCTGTGCCCGGCCGAAGCCGGGTGCTATGCCGCGCTTGAAAAGGCTTTCTTTTCAGCAAGATGGCCGGGGCTTGCGGCGTCGCCCCGGTCGCTGCCTTAAAGACCGTAAAGCGCCCCGGCCAGGGTCAGGCCGATCACCAGCATAGACGCGACCAGCCCGGCGACGCCCGGCGAGTCGGACTTCTGCATCACTCGATTCCTGCGCATGGCGTCCCCCGGCCAATGACATTCGTTATGCATGGTCAAACACAACGAGCCGCAGGTCAAGCCGGAATCGGCCCTTGCGGGCCGACTGCGACATGAGGGCGCTAACGGGCGAAGCCGCTGACCCGCGGCAGCCAGGTGGACAGGGCGGGCACGAAAGTCAGGATCAGCAGCGCGGCAAGGGCCGCCAGGAAAAAGGGCGGCAATTCGCGGATCAGCGCCGAGGGCTTCTGCTTGGTCGCCGAGGCCACGACGAAGATCAGCCCGCCGACCGGCGGCGTCATCAGGCCAAAGGTCAGGTTCACGATGACGATGATGGCGAAATGATCCGCCGCGATGCCCAGGTTGTGGGCGATGGGCGCCAGGATCGGCACCAGGATCATCACCCCCGGCAGCGGGTCCATGAACATGCCGAAGCCCAGCAGCAGCAGGTTCACCATCAAGAGGAAGGCGATGGGCGACAGGTCCATGGCGATCACCGCATCGGCCATGGCCTGCGGCACGCCCTCGATGATCAGCACCCAGGCAAAGGCGCGGGCGGCGGCCAGGATCATCAGCACCGCCACCGACATGATGGCCGAGCGCAGGAACGCCCCCCACAGGTCCGCCAGCGTGAAGCCGCGATAGACGAAGGCGCTGGTCAGGATGGCATAGAACACCGCCACGACCGAGGCTTCGGTGGGGGTAAAGACCCCGCCGCGGATGCCGCCGACGATCAGCACGATCAACAGCAGGGCGGGCAGGGCGGCGAAGCTGTTGCGGACCATCTGGCCCACCGGCGGGCGCGGCTCCAGGCTGCGATAGTTGCGCTTGCGGCTGATCCACCAGTTCACCGCCGCCAGCAGCGCCGCGATCAGGATGCCGGGCAGGATCCCGGCCATGAACAGCGAGCCGACCGAGGTGTTGCGGTCCTGCAGCGCATAGATGATCATGGTGATCGAGGGCGGGATGATCGGGTCGATCACCGCCACGGAAATCGTCAGCGCGCCGGCATAGGCCTTGGAATAGCCGCTGCGCTCCATCATCCGCGCCATCATCGCGCCCGGCCCCGCCGCCGAGGCCAGCGCCGAGCCGGAAATCCCCGCAAACAGCGTCCCGGTCAGGACGTTGGCATAGCCCAGCCCGCCGCGCAGGTGGCCCACGAATTGCGAGGCGAAGCGCAGCAGCATGCGCGAGATCGCCCCGGTGGACATGATCTCGGCCGCCAGGATGAAGAAGGGCACGGCCAGCAGCGGAAAGCTGTCGAGGCCGGTGAACATCTCTTTCACCACCACGACCAGCGGATAGCGGCCGGACAGGCCCACCGCCGCGAAGGCCGCCATCGCCAGCGCGAAGGCGATGGGCACCCCCATGACCATCAGGATCAGGAAGGCGGCGATCAGGATCTCAACCAAGGGGGGCCTCGTCGGAATGCTGCAGGCCGGCGCGCAGGTATTGCGGCGCGATCAGCGCAAGATGGACGATCATCAGCGCGAAACCGGCGGGCATCGCGGCATAGATCCATTTCATCGGCACCTGGAGCGCCGCCGAGCGCTGGATCGACATGCGGTTCATGTAGTCGATGCCGACCCAGACCATGAAGCCGAAAAAGGCGAACAGGACCAGCAGGATCGCCAGGCGCAGGATGCGCTGGCCCCTGCCGGGCAACGCATCCTGGGCATTGGTGATGGCGGCATGGGCGCCATGGCGCAAGGCCAGCCCGCTGCCCAGGAAGGTCAGCCAGATCATCGAGTAACGCGCCACCTCGTCGGCCCAGGTCAGCGAATTGCCGGTCACGTAGCGGCCGGCGACGTTCCAGCCGACGATGACCGACATCGCCGCCAGCCCCAGCACGAGGATGGCGCCGTTCAGCGTGACGAAGGCGCGTTCGATCCGGCGCATCGGGGCTTACTCGACCGCCTGGATGCGGTCCATCAGCTCCTTGCCGAACTGGGCCTCATATTGCTGGTAGGGCCCGGCCAGCGCATCGCGGAAGGCGGCCTTCTGCTCGGGCGAAAGCTCGTTCACCTGCATCCCGGCATCCTTCATCGAGGCGACGCCCGACGCATCGACCTCGTCGACATAGGCGCGCATCGCGACGACCGCGTCCTGGGCCGCCTTGTCGAAGGCCGCCTTCTGCGCATCGTCCAGCCCGTTCCACAGCGAGGGCGAGACCAGGATGATGGTCGAGGAATAGACGTGCCCGTCCAGCGTCAGGTATTTCTGCACCTCGTTCAGCTTGGCCGAGACGATGACCGAAAGCGGGTTTTCCTGCCCGTCGATGGCGCCCTGCTCCAGCGCGCCGATCACCTCGGGCCAGGCCATGGGGGTGGGGGCGGCGCCAAGGGCGCGGAAGGCCTCGATATGCACCGGGTTTTCCATGGTGCGGATCTTCAGCCCGTTCAGGTCGGCCGGCGCCTCGACCGCGCCGCGATTGCTGGTGATGTGGCGGAAGCCCTGCTCGCCCCAGGCCAGCGCATGCAGGCCCGCGGGCTCGAACTTGGCCAGCATCTCTTGCCCGATCTCGCCGTCCAGCACCTTGCGGGCATGGTCCTTGTCGCGCAGCAGGAAGGGCACGCCCAGCACGCCGACCTCGGGGACGAAATTGGTCAGCGTCCCGTCCGAGGCGATGGTCATCTCGACGGTGCCGAGCTGCAGCCCCTCGAGCACCTCGCGCTCGCCGCCCAGGCCCGACGAGGGGAAGTGGCGGAAGGTGAACTGGTCGCCCAGGCTTTCCTTGAGCGAGGCTTCGAAGGCCTTGGCGCCGGCGCCGTAATGGCTGTCCTCGGCCAGGGCATAGCCGATCTTGATTTCCTGCGCGAACGAAGGCGCGGCGACGGCGGCGCAGAGAAGCGCCGCGGCAAAGACGTGTTTCATGCTGAATCCCTTCCGCTGTCCGGCAGGGATTTAGCGCCACATGGTGACAATGTGCAATCCCGCCGCCGGCCCCTGGGCGCGCGGGCGGGGTTCAGGCCCGGTTGCGATCGGCCTCGGCCAGGGCGCGGACCACCTCTTCGTCGCTGGTCTGCTCGAAGTCGCGATAATGCAGGCCGACGGCTTGGAACGGCTCGGGCGTGCGCAGGCAGACCACCTCGTCGGCATCGGCGCGGATCTTCTCCAGCACGTCGGGCGGGGCGACGGGGACGGCGACGATCACCCTGGCCGCGCCGGACCGCGCCAGCGCCTTCAGGGCGATGCGCATGGTGGCGCCGGTGGCGATGCCGTCGTCGACCACGATCACCGTCCGGCCCCAGGTATCGGGTGCCGGCCGGCCGCCGCGATAGGCCTGGCGCCGGCGCTCGATCTCGCGCAGCTGCCGGGCCTTTTCGGCGGCGATGTGATCGGGCGTCGCCCCGGTCGCGGCGACGAGATGGTCGTCCAGCAGCAGTTGCGGCGGCGCCCCGTCCACGATGGCGCCGATGGCCAGTTCGGGATGCGCGGGCGCCCTGAGCTTGCGCACCAGCACCACGTCCAGCGGCGCGTCCAGCACCCTGGCCACCTCGAGCCCGACCGGAACCCCGCCGCGCGGCAGCGCCAGGACCAGCAGCGGCTGGCCCTTGTGACCGGACAATGCGGCGCCAAGCTGCCTGCCGGCATCCGTGCGATCTGCGAACATCCCGCCCCTTCCTTTCTTGTTCGTTTTCCGCGAACCGAACACCCGCCGCCGGGGAATGTTCCCGCGCCCCGAAAACCTGCCCCCAAAAACGCGCCCCGAAAACGCGCCCCCGAAACGCGCCCGGAAAATGGCTGCGCCTGCCGGGCGGCTGCGCACGGTTCCGCCGAAGGCGGCCAGGGCGGCAGATGCCGATGGACGCTGGGGCCGGGACGTATTAGGAAGATGGCCCAGGGAACGGGCCGGCCAAGCCCGTCCGAATACGAAGAACAGAGCGGGACCGAGCAGACAGATGCAATCCGGCAAGAGCGCGGCGCAGACCGTGGCGACCGTGAAGCCTTTACAGATCCGCGGCCGCACCTTCACGGCCATTGCGCTGCATCTGAGCGGCCGGCCGGACCGTGCCTTCTTCGAGGCGCTGGAGGCGCGGCTGAACCAGACGCCGCTGTTTTTCGACAATGCGCCGCTGGTCATCGACCTGGAGCAGGCCGAGGGGCTGGACCGCGCCCAGGACCTGCTGCACCTGACCGCCGAGCTGCGCCGGCGCAAGCTGTCGGTCTTCGGCATCCAGAGCGGCACGCCCGCACAGGCGCAGGCCGCGGCCGAGGCCGGGCTGATCTCGTTGCCCGGCGGACGCGACGCGGCGCTGGAGCGCGTCTCGCGCCAGGGCAGCCGCCCTGAACCGGCCCCCGCGCCGGCGCCGAAAGAACCGGCGAACCGCCTGATCGCGCAGCCGGTGCGCTCGGGCCAGACCGTCTTTGCCGATCGCGGCGACCTGATCGTCGTCGGCTCGGTCAGTTCCGGGGCCGAGGTGATCGCCGCCGGCAACATCCACATCTATGGCCGCCTGCGCGGCCGCGCGCTGGCCGGCGTCAACGGCGACGATTCGGCGCGCATCTTCTGCCATGCGCTCGATGCCGAGCTGCTGGCCATCGCCGGGCTTTATCGCACCAGCGAGAACCTGGGGGCCGACACGCCGCGGCATTACGTGCAGGTCTATCTTCAGGGCGAGGTGCTGCGCATCGAGTCCCTCAAATAACCCATGAGAAAGGAAACGCTCGTGAGCAAGGTTATCGTAGTCACATCCGGCAAGGGCGGCGTCGGCAAGACGACCTCCTCTGCCGCCATCGGCGCGGGGCTCGCCATGCGCGGCCACAAGACGGCCGTGATCGACTTCGACGTGGGCCTGCGCAACCTGGACATGATCATGGGCTGCGAACGCCGCGTGGTCTTCGACTTCATCAACGTCATCCAGGGCGACGCCAAGCTGAAGCAGGCGCTGATCAAGGACCGCCGGCTCGAGAACCTGTATGTCCTGCCGACCTCGCAGACCCGCGACAAGGACGCGCTGACCAAGGAAGGCGTCAAGAAGGTTCTGGACGAGCTGCGCGAAGAGTTCGACTATATCGTCTGCGACAGCCCGGCGGGGATCGAGCGCGGCGCGCATCTGGCGATGTATTACGCCGACGAGGCCGTGGTGGTGACGAACCCCGAGGTCTCGTCCGTGCGCGACAGCGACCGGGTGCTGGGCCTGCTGAACTCCAAGACGGCGCTGGCGGAAAAGGGCGACGGCAGCGCGGTCAAGGCGCAGCTGCTGCTGACTCGCTTCGACCAGACCCGCTCGGCCAACGGCGACATGATGAGCGTCGAGGACGTGCTGGAAATCCTGGCCATCCCGCTGCTGGGCATCATCCCGGAAAGCACCTCGGTCCTGAAGGCCTCGAACGAGGGCACGCCGGTCTCGCTGGACGAGAAGTCGCCGGCGGGCAAGGCCTATATCGACGCCGTCGGCCGGCTGGTCGGCGAGCAGATCGAGATGCGGGTGAACCCCGGCGACCAGCGCCGCGGCTTCTTCCAGAGGCTTCTGGGACGGACGGCCTGACATGTTCGGTTTCTCATTCCGTCAGCGAAAGCCCAGTTCGGCGCAAACCGCCAAGGAGCGCCTGCAAATCCTGCTAGCGCATGAGCGTTCCAGCGGGGGAACCAGCCCGGACTTTCTGCCGTTGTTGCAGCGCGACATCCTCGAGGTGGTGCGCCGGCACATGGAAATCGACGGCGATGCGGTCGACATCAAGCTGGAGCGCAGCGACGACCTGTCCAGCCTGGAAATCAATATCGAGCTGCCCAACGCCAGCCCGGTGAAGGCGCGGCCCGCCAGCTGAGGCAGGCCGACAGGCCCCGCCCGCCAGGGGCGGGGCGCGTCGTGGTCACAGCGCGCCCTTCTCCATCTCGGCGGCGATATGCTCCGCCTGCCGAATCGCCAGCGCGACGATTGTCAGCGTCGGGTTTTCCGCGGCCGAGGTGGTGAAGACCGAACCGTCCGAGACGAACAGGTTCGGGATGTCATGCGCCTGGCCCCATTTGTTCACCACGCCGTCGCGCGGGTTTTCCGACATGCGGTTGGTGCCCAGGTTATGCGTGGACGGGTAGGGCGGCGTCGGCAGGATCCGCGTCGCGCCCGCGGCGCGATAGATCCGCTCGCCCACGCCATAGGCATGGTTGCGCATGGCGATGTCGTTGGGGTGGTCGTCGTAATGCACGTTCGGCACCGGCAGGCCGAAGCGGTCCTTTTCGCTGCGGTTCAGGGTGATGCGGTTGGTTTCCTGCGGCAGATCCTCGCCCACGATCCACATGCCGGCCATGTTCTCGTAGCTGTCCATCGCCGAGGTGAACTCGCGCCCCCAGCCGCCGGGATCCATGAAGGCCGCCATGAAGGGAATGCCGAGGGCCAGCGTCTCCAGCTCATAGCCGCCGACGAAGCCGCGGGCGGGGTCGTGATGCGCCTCGTCCTGGACGATGCCGGCCATGGTGGTGCCGCGCCACATCCGCACCGGGCGTTCGAAGATCGCATAGACCGAGCCGGTGGTGTGGCGCATATAGTTGCGCCCGACCTGGCCCGAGCTGTTCGCCAGCCCGTCCGGGAAGCGTTCCGAGGCCGAGGCCAGCAGCAGCCGCGGGCTTTCGATCGAGTTGCCGGCGACGGCGACGATGCGGGCGCGCTGGAACTGCTCGGCCCCGTCCTTGTCGATATAGCGCACGCCGGTGATCTTGCCGTCCTCGTCATGTTCGATCCGGGTGGCGTGGCTATGGTCGCGGACTTCCAGGTTGCCGGTCGCCTCGCCGCGCGGGATGTCGGTATAGGCCGCCGACCATTTCGCGCCCCATTTGCAGCCCTGGAAGCAGAAGCCGGTCTGCTGGCAGGCCATGCGGTCGTCGTTGTCGACCGAGTTGATCGCCATGCGCCCGGTCGAGACCTTGCTGTAGCCCAGTGCCTTGGCGCCCTTTTCCAGTACCAGGTAGTTGTTGTTCCCCGGCAGGCCGGGCAGGTCGTTGGTGCGGGTGACGCCCAGCTTCTTCTCGGCCAGGTCGTAATATGGCTCCAGCTCGGCCAGCGTGATCGGCCAGTCCAGCAGGCTGGCGCCGTCCACCGCGCCATAGGTGCTTGCCGCCTTGAACTCGTGTTCCTGGAAGCGCAGCGAGGCGCCGGCCCAGTGGATCGAGGTGCCGCCCACCGCCTTGACGATCCAGGCCGGCAGGTTGGCAAAGTCCCGCGCCACCCGCCAGTCGCCCGAGGTGGTGCGCATGTCGCCCCAGCTCAGCTGCGCGAAACTGTCCCATTCGTCGTTGATGTAATCCTCGGGCAGGTAGCGGCCGCCCGCCTCCAGCGCCACGACCTTGACGCCCCTTTGCGCCAGTTCGTTGGCCAGCACGCCGCCGCCCGACCCGGTGCCGACCACGACCACGACCGAGGCATCGTCATGCCCGAATTTTGCAATATTGTCAGCCATGTCCGCCTCCCTCACAGCCAGTCGATGTCGTTGAAGCCGCGCTCGATATAGCCGCCCTGCGAAAAGCTTTCGCCCTCGTAGCCAAAGACCGGCCAGACCTGCTTCTGGTTGTAGAGCCCGGTCACGAGCCCCGCGCGCACGGTCTGGAAGAAGGGCGTATGCTCGATCATGCGCAGCATGGCGACGCGGTCCTTTTCCCAGCCCGCGGCCAGGTAGCCGTCGAAGCCCTGCGCCTGGGCGACAAGGTTCAGCCCGGCCACGCCCTCTTCGATCATCTGCGCCTGCTCGGCATCGTCATGCGCCTTGACGGCGATGGCATAGAAGCGGTCGGCGATGCGGTCATGCGGATAGATGTCGCGCGCCATCTGGATCAGCACCGCCATGGTTTCGGGCTTCAGGGCGGCGGTCTCGACCGCCCAGGCCGCGTCGCGGGCGGCGACGAAGCCCGAGCCGACCATGAAGGTCGCCCCCGCCGCCATGGCGCGCGCCAGCAGGCCGCGCCGGGTCAGCCCCCTGACATCGCTGCCAGAGGGGGATTTGTGGATGACAGTCATGTACTCCTCCCTGAGTTGGTTGGCCCGCCCCTCCCGGCGGGCTGCCTGCCTAGAGGTAGCGGCCCCCGCGTTGCAGCACCTCGATCTCGTAGCCGTCCGGGTCCTGGATGAAGAAGAAGCGGGCGATCACCGTGCCGCCGGGGGCGAAATCGACCAGCTTGCGCGGGGCAAGGCCCAGGTCGGTCAGCCGCCGGTGCTCGGCCGCGACATCCTCGACCGAGACGGCCAGGTGGCCGTAGCCGTTGCCCAGGTCATAGGGTTCCTCGCGGCCCTTGTTGATGGTCAGCTCCAGCTCGAAGCTGCTTTCGGCATTGGCCAGGTAGACCAGGGTGAAGCTGTCGAAATCCAGCCGCTCGACCGGCTCCAGGCCGAAGGCCGCCTTGTAGAAGGCCAGCGCGCGCGCCTCGTCCGTCACGCGGATCATCGAATGAATCATCTTGGCCATGCGGGCTTTCCTTTCCGATCTTTGCACCAGTATCGGAAGGACGCCGGCCCCGCGGGTAGCATCATGCTACCACGCCGCGGATTTCTTGCGCGATGCCGCGATCAGGCGGCCTGCGCCACCTGCTGCGCGGCCTTGCGGAAATCCTGCGCGCCGCGGCCGCGTAATTCCAGCTGCACCAGGCAGGCGCAGCGCAGCAGCGAGGTGAAATTCACCGGCTCGCCGCCAAGTTGCAGCACTTCGGATTGCAGCGTGGACAGGAAGGCGGGCGTGGCCATGCCCTCGCCGGCCGCGATCTCGTCGATGATGTCCCAGAACGCCTGTTCCAGCCGGATCGAGGTGCTTTGCCCGTTCAGCCGCAGCTTGCGGGTCGTCGGCTGATAGCGGCGCGGATCCTGGCGGGAGAAGACTTCGCACATGGCATGGTTCCCAAACTGGCTAGGCAAGTTCCCCGATCATAGCACGGCAGGCGGGTCATGCCAGTTTCTTGGACAGGGCGTCGTCCGGCGCGGGAAATCCGGTGCCGCGATCGGGCCCGATCAGGCAAGAGGGCGGCGTCGGCGGGCGCTGCGCTGCGAGTAGGCGGTTTCGCCGGCACCTGGAAGCGATCTTCGGCCGCGACTCGTCCCTGCCGGCGGCATGGGGCGACAATAAGTCGCCGTCCGGGCGGCTGCCATCTGCAATATACGTAAATGCGTATTATCGCATCTTGCATCAGGAGAAACCGATGAAAACCCTGCTCGCCGCTTCTGTCCTTGCCCTTGCGGCCGCGCTGCCGGCCTCGGCCCAAGAGGGGCGCAAGCTCGTGACCATCCTGACCGCGCCCGAGCCGCAGACCCAGCTGATGGCGATGGTGCTGACCATGAATGCCGTGGCCAAGGGAGCCGAGGCGCAGATCCTGCTGTGCGGTCCCGCCGGCGACATGGCGCTGAAGGAGGCGCCGGAAACCGCCACCGCCGGCCAGCCGCCCCAGGGCGCCAGCCCGCAGGGCCTGATGCGGCAGATGATCGAGAAGAACGGCGTCAAGGTGCAGGTCTGCGCCATCTACCTGCCCGGCAAGGGCGCCGATGCCTCGGTGCTGCTGGAGGGCGTGACCCCCGCCAAGCCCGATGCGATGGCCGCCGAACTGATCGCCGAGGACACCACCGTCCTGAGCTTCTGATCCCGCCTTGCGGCGACATGAAAGGAAAGGCCGCCCTTGCCGGGCGGCCTTGTCGTTTGTGCGGTCCGCGATGGGTGGGGCGGCGCGGGCCGGCACCTTGCCGCAGCGGCCGATCCGGCCGAAGCGGCAAGGCCGCTGTCCCGGACGCGCATGCCGCGGCGTCCGGGTGCCGGGGTGATCCGCCGTTCAGGCGCTTTCGGTGTCCTCCCTGGCGGCGGCCTTGTCCTCCATCATCTCGAACCACATCGCGTTCAGCACCGCGAAGGTGACGGCCAGCGGCAGGCCGAGGATCCATGCGAAATACCACATTGCGTTTTCCTTTCAGTAGGCGTGACCGCCCTCGGTGATGTCCTTTTCCTCGACCTTGCCCCACAGCACCTTGTAGACCCAGCTGGTGTAGAGCGCGATGATCGGCAGGAAGATCCCGGTGCAGACCAGCATGATGAACAGCGTCAGGTGGCTGGACGAGGCGTCCCAGACCGTCAGGCTCGCCCCCGGCATGACCGAGGAGGGCAGGATGAACGGGAACATCGACAGCCCGACCGACGAGATGATGCCAAAGATCGCCAGCTTGCTCAGCAAGAGCGTGCGGACCTCGCGCCCCGAGTTCAGCGACCACAGCGCGCCAAGCGCGCCCAGGAAGCCGAGGGCCGGGGCGGCCAGCATCCAGGGATGCGCGGCGTAATTGGCAAACCAGGCGCCGGGCGCGATCTCGACCGTCTTGGCCAGCGGGTTCGACGGCCCGTTCGGGTCGATGGCCCCGGCGATGCGATAGCCGTCGACGAACAGCCACAGCGTCAGCCCGCCCGCCGCGTAAAGCAGCACGGTGGCCATGGCCGCCCAGCTGCCGAAGCGCCGCGCCCGGCCGGCGACCGGCCCCGAGGTCTTCAGCACCAGCCAGGCGGACCCGTGCATGGCCAGCATCGCCACCGACAGCAGGCCGCAGAGCAGCGCGAACGGGTTGAGCAGGCCGAAGAAGCCGCCGTCGTAGAAGATGCGCAGGTCCGAGCCCAGCCGGAAGGGCACGCCTTGCAGCACGTTCCCGACCGCGACGCCGAAGATCAGCGAGGGGACGAAGCCGCCGACGAACAGCGCCCAGTCCCAGTTGCCGCGCCAGCGCGCGCTTTCGCGCTTCGAGCGATACTTGAACCCGACCGGCCGCAGGATCAGCGCGGTAAGGATCGCGAACATGGCGATGTAGAAGCCGGAAAAGGATACGGCGTAAAGCGGCGGCCAGGCGGCAAAGATCGCGCCGCCGCCCAGGACCAGCCAGACCTGGTTGCCCTCCCATACCGGGCCGATGGTGTTGATGACCACGCGGCGCTCCATGTCGGTCTGGCCGGCGAAAGGCAGCAGCATGCCCACGCCCAGGTCGAAGCCGTCGGTGGCGGCAAAGCCGATCAGCAGCACTCCCAGCAGCACCCACCAGATCACGCGCAGGGTTTCATAGGTCAGCAATTCATGCAGGATCATGGTCTTACTCCGCGGGAACGAAACGGGCAGGCAGAAGCGGCGCCTCGGGCCCGTGGTCGGGCTGCGGCCCCTTGCGGATCGCGGCCAGCATCAGGCGCATCTCGATCACGATCAGCACCGAATAGATCAGGGTGAAGCCGGCGATGGTGAACAGCAGCGTCGGCACCGTCAGCGACGAGGCGGCGGCGACCGTGGGCAGCACGCCCTCGATGCTCCAGGGCTGGCGGCCGAACTCGGCCACGATCCAGCCGGCCTCGGCGGCGATCCAGGGCAGGGCCAGCGCGGCGACGGCGGCTTTCAGCAGCCAGGGCCGGCGCGTGATCGTGCCGCGGGCCGAAACCACCACGAAGGCCGCCATCAGCGCCACGTTGACGAAGCCGATGCCCACCATGATGCGGAAGGCCCAGAACAGCGTCGGCACATGCGGCACGGTATCCCATGCGGCCTGGGCGATCTGTTCCTCGGTCGCGTTGCGCGGATCCTCGACATATTTGGTCAGAAGCAGCGCATAGCCCATGTCGTCGCCATGCTCTTCGAAGGCCCTGACCGACTCGGGCGGCACCGCCTCGCGCGAGGGCGCGGCGCGATAGTCCTGCAAGGCGTCATAGGCGACGATGCCGCTGCGGATGCGGTCCTCGGCCTTGTCCACCAGTTCCAGGATGCCGGGAATCTCCTGCGTGAGCGAGCGGGTGCCGATCAGGCCCATCACCCAGGGGATGTGGATGGCGTAATGGTTGGTCCGCGCTTCCATGTCGGGGATGCCGACCAGGGTGAACGAGGCCGGCGCCGGCTGGGTTTCCCACATGCCCTCGATGGCGGCCAGCTTCATCTTCTGGTGTTCCGAGGCCAGGTAGCCGCCCTCGTCGCCCAGGATCACCACCGAGACCGCCGACAACAGCCCGAACGAGGCCGCGACGGTGATCGAGCGCTTGGCCAGGTCGATATGGCGCCCCTTGAGCAGATACCAGGCCGAGATGCCCAGCACGAAGACCGAGGCCGTCACATAGCCGGCCGAGACCGTATGCACGAAGCGGGTCTGCGCCACATGGTTGAACAGCACCGCGAAGAAGTCGTGGACCTCCATGCGCATGGTGTCGGGGTTGAACTCGGCCCCGACCGGGTGCTGCATCCAGCCGTTCGCGATCAGGATCCACAGCGCCGAGAAGTTCGAGCCGATGGCCACCGCATAGGTGGACAGCAGGTGGCCGAGCTTGGAAAGCTTGTCCCAGCCAAAGAAGAACAGCCCGACGAAGGTCGCCTCCAGGAAGAAGGCCATCAGCCCCTCGATGGCCAAGGGCGCGCCGAAGATGTCGCCGACATAATGGCTGTAATAGCTCCAGTTCATGCCGAACTGGAACTCCATCACGATGCCGGTGGCGACGCCCAGGACGAAGTTGATGCCGAAGAGCGTGCCCCAGAACTTGGTCATCTGGCGCCAGATCGCCCGGCCGGTCATGACATAGACGGTCTCCATCACCGCCAGCAGGATCGACAGGCCGAGCGTCAGGGGCACGAACAGGAAATGGTAGAGCGCGGTCAATGCGAATTGCAGCCGCGACAGGGTGACGATGTCTAATTCCATCGGTTTGCCTTGTTTCTTCCCGGCCGGGGCCGGGGTCATGCAGAGGCGTCCGCCGGTGGCGGGCGTCGGTGGTTTTGGGCGCCCTCAGTCGGGGCGCAGACCGGCCAGGGCCGAGGCAAAGCCGGCGCTGCCCCTGGCATGGATCGCGGCGATCCGGCCCTGGTCGATATGGACGAGGCGGTCGGCCAGTGCGGCCTCGCGCCGGATATGGGTGGCGATGACGGCGCTGCGCCCGACCAGGCAAGGCTGCAGCCGCGCGATCACGTCGCGGGCGGTGGCGGCGTCCAGCCCCTCGGTCGGCTCGTCGAGCAGCCACAGCGGCGCATCGCGCAGGACCAGCCGCGCCAGCGCCAGCCGCCGCGCCTGCCCGCCCGAGAGGCCCAGCCCGTCCTCGCCCAGCCGGGTGTCGAGCCCGGCCGGCAGCG
>NZ_VCBQ01000086.1:0-21737 GCF_006386455.1 Paracoccus sp. FO-3
CGGCGCCCGCCGCTGCGCAGCACCGCGCGGGCCGAGATCCGCCACGGCGCCGTCGGCGACCCGGCGCCCTGGACCCAGCTGACCGGCATCCGGCCCCGCGGCCTGGAGGAGACCTTGCGCGCGCGCCCGGCCACGGTGCGGGAGCGCTGGTTCGCCCGGTTTTATCCCATCAAGCCGGTGCTGTTCGTGGTGCTGGTGCTGTTCTGGACGCTGACCGCGATCATCTCGCTGACCACGGATTTCGAGAACGGGCTGGAACTGATGCATCGGGCGCTGGCCGGGCCGGGGGTGGTCGCGGGCGCGCTGGCCTGGCACCTGGGCCATGGGCTGGGCGAGCATCGGATCGTGCTGTCGCTGCTGCTTTATCTGCTGACCGGCGCCTTCTGGCTGCCGGTGGTCTGGATGCAGATGCAGATGCAGATGCGCGGCCTGGCCGTCTCGGCGCTGCACCGGGGGGCGCTGCCGCCGCGCTGTTTTCGGCTGTTCCGGGCCTGGTTCGCCTTCGGCTTTCCGGCCTTTGCCGCCGTGCCGGGCATCTTCTGGCTGATGATCGCGCGGCCGGCGCAGATCTGGTAGGGCCCCGCCTCAGGGCTGCGGCCGGCCCCTGCCGCCGGCGGCCGGCCCGGCAAAGACCGTCCGGCAGGCCTGCACAAAGGCGTGGACCGCCGGATGCCGGGCGCCGGACCGCTGCCAGATCACCCCGGTATGCCGCGCCTCGCCGGCGGGCAGCAGGGTCTTGCGCAGCCGCAGCCCATCCGGCCAGGGCGGCGCCCAGTCGGGGACGATGGCCACCCCCAGGCCCCGGTCCACCAGCGCGGCGATGGCGTCCAGCGCGTCCAGCTCCAGCCATTCCTGCACCTTCAGCCCGTGGTCGCGGATGTATTTGTCCACGATCTGCCCGCCCCATTGGTTGCGGTCGTAGCGGATGAAGCGCGACCGCTCGATCAGCACATGCGGGTCGAGCGGCGGCGCGGATTGCGAGGCGATGAAGACCAGCGGCTCGTCGCGGATGGTCAGCCAGTCGGTGGATTTCGGGATGGCGAATTGCGGCCTGACGATGATCGCCGCGTCCAGCTGTCCCTCGACCACGCGATGGTAGAGATCGACCGACGAGCCGGGCTGGACGAAATATTCGATCGAGGGATAGTCGGCGCTGAGCCGGGTGATGATGGCCGGCAGCAATCCGGTCAGCGAGGTCGCGGTCGCGCCCAGCCGCAACTGCCCCGCCGGCACCCCGTTCGCCGCCAGCGCCTGAAGATCGCGCGCGCCCTGCACCAGCGCGCGGGCGTGATCCAGGATCGCCAGCCCCTCGGCCGTGGGCTGCACCGTGCGCCCCGAGCGCAGGACCAGCTTGTGCCCCAGCTCCTGCTCCAGCGCGTGCAGGCGCTGGGTCAGGGCCGCCGGCGTGCGGTTCAGCCGCCGGGCCGCCTCGGCGATCGAGCCGCAATCGGCGATGGCGATGAAGGTTTCCAGAAAGCGCAGGTCCATGGGGCCGATCCTCATCTGCCGGGCCGCCGGCCATTATAGCGGGACGGCCTGCCCCTTGCCAGCGGGTTTTCTTTTCCGGCCATTACGAAAACGGGGTCTGAGGGCCAGGTTCCGTTTCTTGCCCGCGCAGCGGCCGGCGGCAAGACTGGCGGCGGAAAACCGGGGACGACGCATGCCGATCGAACTGCTGAAATACGGGTTGAGACGGGGCCACCGGCCCTATCGCGACATTCCCTCCACGCCCGAGCTGCGCAAAAGCTACGATGTCGTCATCATCGGCGGCGGCGGCCACGGGCTGGCGGCGGCCTATTACCTGTCGCATTACCACGGCATCTCGAACATCGCCGTGCTGGAAAAGGGCTATCTGGCCGGCGGCAACACGGCGCGCAACACGACGACGGTGCGCTCGAACTACCTGACGCTGCCCTCGATCGAGTTCTATCGCGAAGGCGTCTCGCTGTTCGAGACCATGTCGCAGGAGCTGGGCTTCAACGTCATGTTCTCGCAGCGCGGCCAGCTGACGCTGGCCCATTCCGACGCGGCCATGCGCAGCTTTCGCCTGCGGGCCGAGATGGGCAAGCATGCCGGCATCCGCGCCGAGGTCGTGGATGCCCAGACCGTGCAGGAGCTGTGCCCGCATGTGAACATGGATTTCGGCGGCCAGCACGAGGTCCTGGGCGGGCTGTGGCACGCCGACGGCGGCACCGCGCGCCACGACGCCGTCGCCTGGGGCTATGCCAAGCGCGCCGCCGAGCGCGGGGTCGAGATCCACCAGCGCACCGAGGTCACGGGCTTCGGCATCGCCGGCGGCCGCGTGACCGAGATACGGACCAATCGCGGCACCGTCCTGGCCGGGCAGGTCTTGCAGGCGGCGGGCGGGATGAACGGGCGCATCGCCGAAATGGCCGGCATCCGGCTGCCGATCCGCTGCTTTCCCCTGCAGGCCATGGTCACGCAGCCGCTCAAGCCGTTCCTGGACATCCTGCTGTCCTCGTCGAACCTGCATACCTATCTGGTGCAGTCCTCGCGCGGGGAGATCGTGATCGGCGGCGGGACCGACCCCTACCAGCTGGCCTCGACCCGCTCCAGCCTGCCGCAGAAAGAGGCGCTGGCCACCGGCGCGCTGCAGCTGATGCCCTTCCTGCACAACGTCAAGCTTTTGCGGCAATGGGCGGGGATCACCGACATCACCCCGGATTTCAGCCCGATCATGGGCGCCTCGCCCCTGCAGAACTATTGGCTGGACGCGGGCTGGGGCACCTGGGGGTTCAAGGCGACGGCGGTGGCGGGCAAGCGCATGGCCGAAACCATCGCGACCGGCCGGGTGCCCGACATCCTGATGCCCTTTGCGCTGGAGCGCTTTGCGCGATTCGAGCTTCTGAACGAAATGGGCGCCACGGCGGCCGGGCATTGAGGTGCTGCGATGAAGATCATGACCTGCCCGGTGAACGGGCCCCGCAATATTTCCGAATTCCAATGGCTCGGCCCCGTCCAAGCCGAGGACGAGGCCCGCGACGAAACCCTGGTCGAGCGGCTTTTCCTGGCGCCGAACCCGATGGGCGTGCTGCGCGAATGGTGGCGCCACACCCCCTCGAACACGGTGTTCATCGCTGAACGCAACCTGATCTCGGATGAAATCCTGCGCACCTGGCTGAAGGGTTCGGACGCAGACAAACCCACGAGCGCCGCATGAGCAACAGACTTGGCCACGGCTGGGGCAGCCGCATCGACCGCAACGCCGCCATCGGCTTCACCTTCGAGGGGCGGCCCGTCTCTGCCCATCCCGGCGACACTATCGCCAGCGCGCTGGCCGCGAAGGGCGAATGGATCCTGTCGCGGTCCTTCAAGTATCACCGCCCGCGCGGCATCCTGACCATGGCCGGGCAGGACGCCAATACCCTGGTGCAGATCGGCGACGAGGCCAATGTCCGCGCCGACCTGCGCCAGGTGGCCGAGGGCATGGCGGTCACGCCGCTGAACGTCAGCGGCAGCCTGCGCCGGGATCGCGGCCGCATCATCGACCACCTGGGCCGCTTCCTGCCGGTGGGTTTCTATTACCGCACCTTCTTCGGGCCGCGCAGGAATAGCTGGCTGAAGCTGTGGGAGCCGATCATCCGCGCCTCGGCCGGGCTGGGCACCGTCAGCCTGGACCCGGCGCCGCGCAGCTATCTCAAGGAAACCCGGCATTGCGACGTGCTGGTGGTGGGGGCGGGGCCGGCCGGCCTTGCCGCCGCCATCGCCGCCGCCGAGGCGGGCGCCGACGTGATCCTGGTCGAGAAGGAGCCGGAACTGGGCGGCGCGCTGACCTATGCCCGCTTCGGCGTCGAAACCGCCGATGCGGCCCGCCACCTGGACGCGCTGCGCCGGCAGGCGGCGGCGGCCGGGATCGCGGTCCTGTCCGGCGCGACCTGCAACGGGCATTTCGCCGACAACTGGCTGCCGGTGCTGCAAGGCGACCGCCTGATCCGCATCCGCGCGGCCGAGCTGGTGCTGGCCACCGGCGCGCACGAGCAGCCGCTGATCTTTCGCAACAACGACCTGCCCGGCGTCATGCTGTCCTCGGCCGCGCAGCGCCTGATGCGGCATTACGGCGTGCGTCCGGGCCGGCGGGCGGTGGTCTATGCCGGCGACCGCGACGGCTATCTGGCGGCCCTGGACCTGGACGACGCCGGCGTCAGGATCGCCGCGGTGATCGACCCCGAGGTCGAGGACCGCGACGGCCTTGCCCCGGAACTGGCGCGGCGCGGGGTGCCGGTCATGCGCGGCTGCACCATCCGGCAGGCCCGCGGCGGCCTGCACCTGAAGGCGGTCGAGGTCCAGGACCGCCAGGGCGGCCGGACCCGGCTGGACTGCGACCTGCTGGTCATGGCCGGCGGCTATACGCCGGGCTACCAGCTTGCGCTTCATGCCGGGGCGCGGCTGTCCTCGGACGACGGCGGCACGCGCTTCTCGATCACCGGGGTGCCGGATCATGTCCACCTTGCCGGGGCGGCGGCGGGCCTGTCCGACCTGGCGGCGGTGATCGAAAGCGGCCGGATCGCCGGGCTGGGCGCCGCGGCCGGGCTGGGCCTGGCGCCCGCGCAGGAACTGCCGGCGCCGGCGCCGGTGCAGGCCGGCTGGCGCCGCGCCGCGCCCTCGCCAGCCCATCCCAAGGGCCGCGACTTCGTCGATTTCGACGAGGATCTCCAGGTCAAGGACATCGAGAACGCCATCGCCGACGGCTATCGCGAACTGGAGCTGGTGAAGCGCTATTCCACCGTCGGCATGGGGCCGTCGCAGGGGCGGCATTCGGCGCTGGCCACGGCGCGCATCGTCGCCCGCAAGACCGCGCGCAGCCTGGCCGAGGTCGGCATCACCACCGCGCGCCCGCCCTTCGGCCCGGAAAGGCTGGGCCTTCTGGCCGATACCACGCCCGAACGCCACCGCCGCACGCCGCTGCACGCTGCCCATCTGGCGGCCGGGGCCCGGATGACGCCGGTGGGCGCCTGGTGGCGGCCCCTGGTCTATCCCGGCGCCGACGCGCCCGAGGATGCGATCCGGCGCGAGATCCGCATGGTGCGCGAGGCGGCGGGGATGCTGGACGTCTCGACCCTGGGCAAGCTGGAGATCCGCGGGCCGGATGCGGGGGCCTTCCTGGACCGCATCTATACCATGGCCCATGCCGGGCAGCCGGTGGGCCGGGTGCGCTATTGCCTGGCCCTGAACGAGATGGGGTCGATCCTGGACGACGGCGTGGCCTTCCGCCTGTCGGACGAGCATTTCTACGTGACGGCGACCACCGGCGCGGTCGATCGGCTTTTCGCCGAGATGATGCTGCAAAAGACCATCATGGGCGCCAGGGTGGACATCCAGAACGTGACCGCGGCCTTCGGCGCCATGAATCTGACCGGCCCCAGGGCGCGCGAGGTGCTGGAGCGCCTGCCCGGCAGCATCGACTTCGGCCGCGAGGGCTTTGCCTTCCTGGACGGGCGCGAGGGCGAACTGGCGGGTTGTCCGGTCCGGGTCATGCGCATCGGCTTCACCGGCGAGCTGAGCTACGAGATCCACCTGCCGCAATCCCATGCCGCCGGGCTTTGGGCGGCGCTGCTCGAGGCGGGGGCGGACCTGGGGCTGCGGCCCTATGGGCTCGAGGCGTCGCGCATCCTGCGGCTGGAAAAGGGCCATATCATCATCGGGCAGGACACCGATGCGCTGTCCACGCCGGACGAGCTGGGCATGGGCTGGGCGCTGTCGCGCAAGAAGCCCTTCTACATCGGCAAGCCCGCGGTCGAGCGCCGCCGCGCCCTGGGCGACAAGCGCCGGCTTTGCGGCTTTGCCCTGCCGGACGAGGGGAATGCGGCCGGGGTGGGCGAATCCGCGCTGGTGCTTCAGGACGGCAAGCCTGTCGGCCATGTCACCTCCTTCGGGTATTCGCCGACGCTGGGGCAATGGATCGGGCTGGCCCATGTCGCCCCCGACCAGGCCGAGCCGGGGTCGCGGATCACCCTGCGCGGCTTTGCCGGCGCCGAGGTCGAGGCGCCCGTCGTCGCGCTGCCCTTCCATGACAAAGACAACGCACGACAGGAGATGTGACATGACCGCGCTTGCCGCACCGGCCCGGATATGGCCGCTTGCCGACCGGCTGCCGCTGCTGGACGCCTGGCCCCAGGACGGCCGGGACTGGATGCTCGACCTGTCCGCGCTGCCGCGTTTCGGGTTGCGCGGGCCCGGCACGGCCGCGTGGCTGTCCGGCCGCGGCTGCCCGCTGCCCGACACCATCCACCGAACGGCCGAGGCCCCCGGCATGACCGTCGTCCGGCTGGGCGGCGACGAGGTCGTCCTGCTGGCCGATCCCCTCGCCGGACCAACGGGGCTGGCCGCGTTGCGGCAGGACTGGCAGCAGGCCGCCGGCCCCAAGGGCTTCGACGCCTGGCGCGAGGAGACCTGGTGCTGGCTGGCCCTGACCGGGCCGGGCCTGGCCGATGCCCTGCCGCTGCTGACCGCGGTCGATACCCGGCCGCATGTTTTCGGTCCCGGCGCCGTGGTCCAGACCCGCGCCCTGCACATGGATGCGGTGCTGGTCCGCAACGACCGCAACGGCCAGCCCGGCCTGGACATGCTGTTCGACGTGGCTTCGTCGGACTATGCGGCGGATTTCGTCGCCGACGTGCTGGCGGGATTCCAGATGGGCCGCCTGACGGGCTGATCGCCCGCCCCCCTTTGGCGAACATGAAGACGCCCGCCCGATCTGCCGGATCGGGCGGGCGTTGCGTTCTTGGGGCGCGACAGCACCTAGCCCAGGAGATCGCGGGTGCGCGCGTCTCGACGTGGCCTTGTTCGATTACGCGACGGATTTCGTCACCGATGTGCCGCCGGGTATTCGGGATGGGCCGCCTGGGGGGCTGATCGCCCGCCTTTGTCCGCACGCCTTGCCCTGCCGGCCGCGAAAATGCCCGCCCGATCCGCCGGATCGGGCAGGCGTTCGGATTCTAGCCGGCGCTACAGCACCTGGTCCAGGAAATCGCGGGTGCGCGCGTCCTTGGCCTGGGTAAAGAACTCGGCCGGGGGCCCGTGTTCCACGATCACGCCGCGGTCGGTGAAATAGATGTGGTCGGCGACCTCGCGCGCGAAGCCCATCTCATGCGTGACCAGGATGCAGGTCATGCCCTCGGCGGCCAGATCCTTGATGGTGACAAGGACTTCCTTGACCGTCTCGGGGTCCAGCGCTGCCGTCACCTCGTCGAACAGCATCACGTCGGGCCGCATCGCCAGCGAGCGGGCGATGGCGATGCGCTGCTGCTGGCCGCCCGAAAGCTCGCCCGGATAGTGGTTCTCCTTGCCCTCCAGCCGCACCTTCTTCAGCAGGGCGCGGGCGCGGGTCTCGACCTCGGCAGGCTTTTCCTTCAGCACCTTGACCGGCGCCATCATCACATTCTGCAGCGCGGTCTTGTGCGGGAACAGGTTGTATTGCTGAAAGACCATGCCGACCTTGCGCCGCAAGGCCAGCTTGTCCAGCCTGGGGTCGTGGACCTCTTGCCCCTCGACCTGGATCGAGCCGGCCTGGATGTCGTTCAGCGCATTGATGCAGCGGATCAGCGTCGACTTGCCCGATCCCGAGGGGCCGATGATGCAGATCACCTCGCCCTTCATCACGTCCATGCTGATGCCGCGAAGCACCTCGACCTGGCCATAGGATTTGTGGACGTCGCGCAGGCGGACGATGGGCTGGTCGGCGGTCCAGTTTGTCATGGGACACCCTTTCAGTTTTTGACCGCGAACCGACGTTCCAGCCGCAGGGTCAGGCGGGCGATCGGATAGCAGTATGCAAGGAACAGAAGCAGCGCGAAGCCGTAGAAGGGGATCAGGAGTTCGGGGCGGTTGCCCTCGGCCTCCATGGCCTGCCGGGTCAGGCTGATGATCTCGCCCACGCCCAGAAGCGAGCAGAGCGGCGTGGACATGGTCAGGATCGCGTACCAGTTCATCCAGGGCGGCAGCATCCGCTTGAAGCATTGCGGCAGGATGATCTGCCAGATGGTCTGGCGGCGGGTGAAGCCCAGCGACTCGGCCGCCTCCCATTGCGCGGTGGGCACGGACTGGACGGCGCCGCGGACCACCTCGGCGATGTTGGCCGATACCGGGATGGCCAGGCCGATTACCGTCTTGATCCAGCCGGGCAGGGGGATCGTCATGCCGAAGACCTTGATCTGGAACGGAAAGGCCAGCAGCACGATGAACAGCAGCACGAGCCAGGGCACGTTGCGGAAGAAGGTGACATAGACCCGCGCGACGGCGCGCAACAGCCGCGCGCGCGAGATCAGCGCCAGCCCGGCAAAGGCGCCGACCGCCGTCCCGATCGCCATGGCAAGGACCGAGATCAGCACGTTGAACAGGAAGCCCTGCGTGAACAGGAAGGGCATCCAGCGCAGCAGTTTTTCCAGCGGGGTTTCGATGGCGGCGGCGGCGCCGGCCTGCGCCAGGACCATGGCGGGAAACAGCGCCGCCAGCGCCACGATCCAGCCGGCCGGGATCGCGGCCAGCCAGCGCGTCGCGAAGAACGCGTCATAGGCCGGGCCGCGCGGGGCAAAGGGCAGCAGCACCGGCAGCGCGCCCTTGGCCATCGGGACGGGGGTTTTATACGCCATAGCCTGGAATCCTCAGCTTGCGTTCCCATTGGCCCATGCCCAGGGACAACAGCCCGACCAGCCCCAGGTAGCAGACCATCATCAGCAGCATGGTCGGGTTCTGGGCCGAGGGAAAATCGTTCCAGATGGAGACGGACTGGTAAAGCAGTTCGGGGACCGCGATGGCATAGGCCTGGTTGGTGGTCTTGACCAGGTTGATGAGATTGGCCGACAGCGCCGGCAGCGAGATCCGCAGGGTCAGCGGCAGCACCACGTTGGTATAGGCCTGAAGCCGCGTCATCCCCAGCGATTCCGCAGCCTCGCGGGTGGAATGGGGCACGGCCTCGATCCCGGCGCGGAAGATCTCGATGTTGAAGGCGCCGGCAAAGAAGGACAGCGCGATGATCGCCCAGCCGACGTTCGAGATGATCGGCACCTCGAGCCAGCCGTCGGGGCTGTAGCTGGGGGTGAACTGCCCCAGCGCGAAATAGAAGAACAGCAGCTGGATCAGCGGCGGCGTGTTGCGGAAGAACTGCACATAGCCCTGCACCGCGCTGCGCAGAAGGCGGCTTTTCGCCTCCTGCGCCCAGGCGCCGACGACGCCGATGACGACGGAAAACACCAGGCAGGCCAGGCTGAGCTTGATGGTCATCCACAGCCCGCCCAGAACCCGGTCCATCTGGACCGGATCGTAAAGCCAGATGAAGTTCCAGTGCGGAGAGGTGGCGGCCAGTTCCCGGAAGAAATCCTGCATGTCCGTCAGCATCGGCGCGCGGCCCCTACTGCGCCAGCGGATCGGCCATCCGCGCGTGCATGTCGGCCAGGAAGGGGCTGGCGGCGACGCCCCATTTCTTTTCCAGCTCGATCAGCGTGCCGTCGCGGTGCCAGGCGTATTGCAGGCCCGAGACGATCTGGCCAAGCGCGCAGCTTTCCTCGGACTTGGCGACGGCCAGGCCCCAGGGCGCGAAATCCTCGACCGGCAGCGAGATCTCGAAATCGTCCCAGCCGCCGGCGGCGTAATCGGCGCCGATGGTGGTGTCGTCATAGACGAAGGCCACGCATTTCTTGTCGCGCAGCGCCTGCTTGGCCTCGGCCGCGTTGCCGAAGGCGGCGATGGTGGCGCCGTATTCCTGTTCGATCTTCTGCAGGTAGAACGAGCCCTGCACGCCGCAGACCGGCTTGCCGCGCAATGCGTTCCAATCGGTCAGGCCCATCGCCTTGGGCGTCAGCGCCGCCGTGCCCGAGGCATAGTAGTTCGGCCCCTTGATCCCCACCATCGCCCGCCGGTCGGCGGTGTCGGTCATGGTGGCGATCATCAGGTCGATCTGGCCCTGCTGCAGGAACTGCATCCGGTTCGACGCGATCACCGGCACCAGCTCCAGCTTGACGCCCAGCGTGTCGGCGACCATCTGCGCCATGTCGATCTCCAGCCCGACGATGTTGCCGGCCGTGTCGCGATAGCCCCAGGGCTTGTAGTCGGCCTTGACCCCGGCGATCAGGGTGCCGCGATCCTGGATGCGCTTCAGCCCGGCATTGGTGCAGCTTTCGGCGGCGGCGGCCAGCGGCGCAAGCGCGACCGCGGACGCCAGAAGGGTGGCGAGGATGGTTTTCATCTATGGGACTCTCCTGTTGATTATGAGAGGACTAGCAAAGCCCTCCGACAGAGCGTGAGAGACGAAAACATTGCCCTGCTGCGGCAACATTATTTCCCCGGACAAAGGCGGGAAGGCCGCGCCATCATGCGCCGCGCCCCCTGCCGCAGTCGCGCGCCGCCGCGTGCTGGGCGGGCTTGCGGGCTGGGCGGCTGCCTGTGCCGCGCCCTCGGCCCTGCGCGCGGGGCCCGAAACCTGGACGATGGTCGGGATGGACGAGTTCGCGCCCTACAACTACCTGGACAGCGGCCGGTTCGTCGGCGCCGACATCGACATCCTGGGCGATGCCGCCCTGCGGCTGGGGATCGGGATGCGCTTCGTGCCCCTGCCCTGGCGCCGGGCGCTGCTGGCGCCGGGCATGGGCGAGGCGGACGGGCTGTTCCAGCTGGCGCCGACCCCCGAGCGGTTCCGCAACTGGCTGATGGTCGGGCCGTTGCGGACGACGCGGCTGGTCTTCGTCGTCATGGCGGATTCGCCCCTGCGCGACTTTGCCGGCCTGGGCGTGCTGGCCGGGTATTCGGTGGGCGTGGTCGACGGCTTTACCTATACCCCCGCCTTCGACGCCTCGACGCATTTCCTGCACGAAGGCTCGGTCGATGACGAGACCAGCCTGCGCAAGCTGCTGTTGCGCCGGGCCGACGTGGTGGTGGGCGGCGAGGCCAACCTGCGCCACGCCATGCGCAAGCTGGCGGTCGAGGATCGGGTCCGCGTCCTGCCCACCGCGCTGGACGTGCGCGGCCGCTATGTCGGCTTTCCCCGCAGCGATGCCGGGCGGGACAAGGCCGAGCGGCTGGGCGCCGTGCTGCGCCGGATGCATGCCGAGGGCCGGATCGCGGCGATCCTGCGCCACAGGCTGGGCGGGTGAGGCGCGGCATGGGCACGGGCAGCATCGCGCGCCGGATGGTGCTGGCCGGGGCGCTGGTCAGCATCGTCTCGGGCATCGGGCTGGGCGGGGCCAGCGCCGTCGCGGACCTGCGCCGCGGCATCGCGGTGGCGACGGGCAATGCCGAGCGGATCCTCTATTCCGCCGCGCCGCAGCTTGAGCGCGCCTATTGGGACGTGGACCTGACCACGGTCCAGGCCATCCTGGACCGGCTGGTCGATGCGCCGCTGATCCTGTCGCTGCGGATCGAGGATCTGCTGCTGTCGCCCGAGCAGCTGCGGGTGGCGCAGATCCCCCGCTTCCAGGTCCAGCGTCCCGCCGCCGCCCTGCCGGCCTGGCTGAAGGGCTGGATGCTGCCGCCCGAGCGCCTGACGCAGACCCGCTCGGTCGTCCTGCGGGCGCCCGACGGCGTGGCCGAGATCGCAAGGCTCGACGTCACCTTCTCGTTCGTGGGCTTTTACAACGACTTCACCCGGCAGGCGCTGCGCATCGTGCTGACCGCCGTCCTGCAGGCGCTGCTGCTGGCCGGGCTGCTGTTTTTGCTGGCAAGGCGCTACGTCATCTCGCCCCTGGGCGCGCTGAGCCGGGCGGCGCAGGGCCTGCGCGAGGGGCGGGGGTTCCGCCTGACCGGCCCGGCGGCCGGGCGGCTGCGTTCCCGCGACGACGAGATCGCGCGGCTGGCGCAGGATTTCACCCGCACGGTCGCGCAGATGGAACGCTATCGCGACCACCTGCGCGACGAGGTCGAGCAGCGCACCGCCGAGCTGGTGGTGGCGCGCAACGACGCGCTGGCGGCGTCGCGGGCGAAATCGGCCTTCCTGGCCAATATGAGCCATGAGCTGCGAACGCCCCTGAACGCGATCACCGGCCTGTCGGAACTGCTGCTGGCCGACCGGCTGCCCGCCGCCTCGCGCCGGCAGGTCGCCGACATGCAAGGCGCGGCAAGGCAGCTTCTGGGCAGCATCGACAGCGTGCTGGACCTGTCCAAGCTCGAAGGCGGGCACATGGTCTTCGAGCGCCGGCCCTTTGCGGTGGACGCGGTCTTCGACGAGGTGATCGCCCAGACCCGCGCGCTGATCGGGTCGCGCCCGCTGCGGCTCGAGGGCGACATCGCCGCCGACGTGCCGGCGACGATCCTGGGCGACCGGCAGAAGCTGACGCAGATCCTGCTGAACCTGACCAGCAATGCCGTCAAGTTCACCGCCCAGGGCCGGATCGCGCTGCGGGTCTTTCGCCGGGGCGATCGGCTGCGGCTCTCGGTCTTCGACAGCGGCAACGGCATCGCCGAACAGGACCAGGCCGCCATCTTCGATCCCTTCACCCAGGCCGATGCGACGATCTCGCGCGAGGTGTCGGGCACGGGCCTGGGCCTGGCCATCGCCCGGCAGATGGCCCAGGGCATGCAGGGTCGCCTGACGCTGCACAGCCGGCCGGGGGTGGGCAGCCTCTTCGTGCTGGAACTGCCGCTGGACCCCGGTCCGCCGGCCGCCGACCCGCCGCCGGTCCTGCCGCGCCCGCTGCTGGACATCCCCGACCCGGCCCTGCGCCGCCGTATCGGCCGGATGCTGGATCGCGCGCGGATGACGGGCACGCCGGACGGCGCCGTGCTGCGGCTTGCCGACGGCGGGCTGACCCTGGCCGGGGCGGCCCTGCCGCAGCCCCTGACCCATCGCGAGCTGCGCCTGGCCCCGGATCGCCCGCCCGCCGGTCCCGCCCCCTCGCCGGCGTTGCGGGCAAGGCGCGTCCTGGTGGTCGAGGATCGCAAGATCAACCGCGACGTGATGGAGGAGCTGTTGCGGCGCTCTGGCGTCAGGGTCGCCTCGGCGCCGGGCGGGCGTGTGGCGCTGGCGGCGCTGGACCATCCGCTGCCCGATGCGATCATCACCGACCTGCACATGCCGGAAATGGACGGCATCGCCCTGATGGGCGCATTGCGGGCGCGGGGGCTGGCGATCCCGGTCATCGCCTCGAGCGCCGACGTGTCCACCCAGACGCGGCTGGCCTGCCGCGATGCCGGTTTCGCGGCCTTCCTGCCCAAGCCCGTGACCGGCGCCGCCCTGGCCGGGACGCTGGCCTCGGTGCTCGAGGATGCCCTGCCGGTGCTGGATTATGCCGCGCTGGACCGCAACACCGGCGGCGACCGGCAGCTTGCGGCGCGATGGCGGGCGCGGATCCCCGAGGAGATCGAGGAATGGCGCGGCCTGCTGGCGGGCGGGATGCCGCTGGCCGAGGCGCTGCATGCGATCAGGGGCGCGGCGCTGCAACTGGGCGCGGCCGAGGTCTGCCATGCGGTGCAGGAAGACCCGGTGGACATGGACCGCATCGCCGCGGCCCTGGACCGGCTGGACGAGGCCGCGACCCGGCCCGAGGAGACGCGCGAGCCGTCGCCCGGTTAGCCGCGCCCCGATCAGCCCTGGAAATCGGCCAGGCTGCGGCGGATGCCGGCCAGCAGCGCCTCGGCCCGCTCCAGCCGGTCGGCGCGGCGCTGGAGCAGGTTTTCCAGCGCCATGTTCGACCGGCGCAGGTCCAGCTGCACCCGGATCCGCGCCAGCAGCACCGCCGGGGCAAAGGGCCGGGCGACATAGTCGCAGGCGCCGACCGAAAAGCCCTCGGTCTCGTCCTCGGGCGCGTCCAGGCTGGTCAGGAACATCACCGGCACCTTGGCCAGGCGCGGCATCGCCTTGAGCCGGCGGCACAGCGCATAGCCGTCCATTCCCGACATCCGCACGTCCAGCATGATCAGGTCGGCCTCGCCGCCCGCCAGCAGCCAGTCCAGCGCGTCCTCGGCGCGGGTATGGGCGACGACCTGGTAGCGGCCGTGCAGCACGTCGTGCAGCCTGCGGATATTGGCCGGCATGTCGTCCACGATCAGGATGCGCTCCTGGTCGGATTCCATCGGCAGCTCGGGTGGTTCCTCGTCGTTTTCGTCGCCGCGGATCGCGACCGAGGCCAGGGCGATGTTTTCCAGGTTGCCCGACACGGTTTCGAAATAGCGCGCGCCCCAGTCGCGCAGCACGGTGCTGTTGGCGCTGCGCTCGAAAAGCGACAGGCCCAGATGGGCCTCGAGCGCGCGGATCTGGCGGCTGACCGCCTCGCGCGTGACGTTCAGTTCGCGCGCCGCGTCGGAAAAGCTGCCCAGCCGGGCGGCCGCCTCGAAGGCGACGAGGCTGGTCAGCGGCGGCAGGTTTCGCTTGAGGTTTTCCATGGCGTTGCAGATTGCGCGGGCGCGGGCGGCGGCGCAAGGCCCCCGCCCACCGTCCCGTCCCGCCTGCGCCGCGCGGGGGGCGTGCCGAAATGCCGGGCAAAGCAGCGCGAGAAATGCTGCACGGTGGCAAAGCCGGTCAGCTGGGCGATCTCGGCCAGCGGCAGGGCGGAATGGCGCAGCAGCTCGTCGGCCTTTTCCAGCCGCAGGTTGCGATAGAAATCCGAGATGCTCATGCCGAAATGATCGGCAAAGCGGCGCTGCAGCTGCCGGGTGCTGCAACCGGACAGGCCGGCCAGCTGCGCCGCGGACAGCGGATCGGCGATATGCGTCGTCATCAGCCGCACCGCCGCCTCGAGCCGGGGGTGGTGCAGGTTGTAGCGCCGGGCGGGATCAAGCTGCTGCGGCTCGGAGGCGGTGCGCATCCGGGAATGGATGAACCAGTCGCTGACCTCATGCGCGAATGCGGCGCCGTGCTGGCTGGCGATCATCGCGCACATCATGTCGAAGGCGGCGACGCCGCCGGCGCAGGTGTAGCGGTCGCGGTCGATGACATAAAGCGCGCGCTCGATCAGCAGGCCGGGCGCGAGTTCCTGCAATTCCTCGATATGCAGCCAATGGACGGTGAAGCGCCGCCCCTCCATCAGCCCATGCCGCGCCAGCACCGCCGCGCCGCCGGAAATCCCGCCCAGCCGGACCCCGCGGCGGTCAAGGTTGCGCAGGCCGTGGATCAGCGCCGGATCGTCATGCAGCATCGGGTTGCCGCCGGCGACGACGAACAGCAGGTCCAGGTCGGCCGCCGCCTCGCGCAGGGCGGCGCAGTTGAAGCCGCCGCCGACCGATGAGGCGACGAACCCGCTTTCGGCGGCAAGGAAATCCAGCCGGTAGAGCGGGCGTGGACCCAGCTGGTTGGCCGCCCGCAGCGGCTCGATCGCCGAGGCCAGCGACATCATCGCATAGCCGGGCAAGAGCAGGAAACCGATGGAGGCGGGCGGGGTCATGCGCCGCCGCATAGCAGCCCTGGCGCATATGGGCAAGAACATGGCCGCCTTGGATAAAGACTGGCGGCGGGAAAGCCGTAATCTGGCGGCGAAACGTCAATACGGGGTCGAAGGTGCGCTTTTCAGCACTCAGGGTATTTGCCGAGGCGATCAGGGGTCACAAGGGCTGGAAGCCCCTGTGGCGCAATCCCGATCCGCAGCCGGCCTATGACTATGTCATCGTCGGCGGCGGCGGGCATGGGCTGGCGACGGCCTATTACCTGGCCAACACCTTCCGGCAGTCGCGCATCGCGGTGCTGGAAAAAGGCTGGCTGGGGTCGGGCAATATCGGCCGCAACACCACCATCATCCGCTCGAACTACCTGCTGCCGGGCAACGAGCCCTTCTACGAGTTCTCGATGACGCTGTGGGAGGGGCTGGAGCAGGCGTTCAACTTCAACGCCATGGTCAGCCAGCGCGGCATCCTGAACCTGTTCCACAGCGACGGCCAGCGCGACGCCTATCGCCGGCGCGGCAATGCCATGCTGCTGGCGGGGGCGGATGCGGAATTGCTGGACCGCGAGCAGGTGCGGGCGATGGCGCCCTTCCTGAATTTCGACAACGCCCGCTTTCCCATCAAGGGCGGGCTGCTGCAGCGCCGGGCCGGCACCGCGCGCCACGACGGGGTGGCCTGGGGCTATGCCCGCGGCGCCGACATGGCCGGGGTCGACCTGATCCAGAACTGCGAAGTCACCGGCTTTCGCATCGAAGGCGGCCGCATCCGCGGGGTCGAGACCTCGCGCGGCCCTATTGCCGCGGGCAAGGTGGGGGTGGCGGTGGCGGGCTCGTCCAGCCGGGTGATGGCGGCGGCGGGGCTGCGCCTGCCCATCGAAAGCCATGTCCTGCAGGCTTTCGTGTCCGAGGGGCTCAAGCCCACCATTCCGGGGGTCATCACCTTCGGCGCCGGGCATTTCTACGTCAGCCAGTCCGACAAGGGCGGGCTGGTCTTTGGTGGCGATCCCGACGGCTACAACTCCTATGCGCAGCGCGGCAACCTGCCGGTGGTCGAGGACGTCGCCGAAAGCGGCATGGCGCTGATGCCGATGATCGGGCGGGCGCGGCTGCTGCGGATCTGGGGCGGGATCATGGACATGTCGATGGACGGTAGCCCGATCATCGACCGCACCCCCGTCGAGGGGCTCTATCTGAATGCGGGCTGGTGCTATGGCGGCTTCAAGGCGACGCCGGCCAGCGGCTATGCCTTTGCGCATCTCATGGCCACCGACACCCCGCACGACACCGCCCGCTTCTATCGGCTGGACCGTTTCGCGCGCGGCCATGTCATCGACGAAAAGGGCGTGGGCCCCACGCCGAACCTGCACTGAGGTCATGTGATGCTGATCCCCCATCCCCTGCTTGGCCCCCGCGACGCGCAGGAGTTCACCTATCTGGGCGATGCCCGCCTGATCGCGCGGCCCGATGGCATGGCCGAGGGCGCCGAGGCGGCCTTTGCCGAATACATCTATCTGCGCGACAACCCGGCCGGGGTGCATCGCGAGCTGTGGTTCCACGAACAGGGCGACCGCTCGTGGCTGATCGTGACCCGCGATACGGTGACGCATCGCATCCTGGGCGCCGAACTGGCCCGCGACGTCAAGCTGAAAGGCGGTGCGGCATGACCCGGCTGTCCGGTGGGCTGGTCGACCGCTCGCGCAGCCTGAGCTTTACCTTCGACGGGCGCCGCTATTCCGGCCATCCCGGCGATACGCTGGCCTCGGCGCTCTTGGCCAACGGGGTGCGGCTGATGGGGCGCAGCTTCAAGTATCACCGCCCGCGCGGCCCCATCTCGGCCGGGTCCGAGGAACCGAACGCGCTGGTCGAGCTGCGCGACGGCGCCCGGCAAGAGCCCAATACCCGCGCCACCGTGGCCGAGCTTTACGACGGGCTTCGGGCGCGCAGCCAGAACCGCGTCGGCTCGTTGCGTTTCGACCTGATGGCGGTGAACGACCGGCTGTCGCCCTTTTTCGCGGCGGGCTTCTATTACAAGACCTTCATGTGGCCGCGCGCCTTCTGGGAAAAGCTCTACGAGCCCGCGATCCGCCGGGCGGCGGGGCTGGGCCGGCTGTCGATGCAGCCCGACCCCGACGAATACGACAAGGGCTTCCTGCATTGCGACCTGCTGGTGATCGGCGCCGGGGCCGCGGGATTGGCGGCGGCGCTGACCGCGGCGCGCGCGGGGGTCCGGGTCATCCTGGCGGACGAGGATTTCCGCCTGGGCGGCCGGCTTCTGGCCGAGACGCATCCGCTGGACGGCGCGCCCGCCCCCGAATGGGTGGCCGGGGTCGAGGCGGAGCTGGCCAGCCTGCCGAACCTGCGCATCATGCGCCGCACCACCGTCTTCGGGGCATTCGACCACGGCGTCCACGGCGCGGTCGAAAGGCTGGCCGACCACCTGCCGCAACCGCAGGGCGGGCCGCGCCAGGTGCTTTGGCGCATCACCGCCAGGCGGACGATCCTGGCGGCGGGCGCGACCGAGCGCCATATCCCCTTTGCCAACAACGACCGCCCCGGCATCATGCTGGCGGGTGCGATGCGGGCCTATGCCAACCGCTGGGCGGTCAGCCCGGCCGGGCGGGTGGCCGTCTTTACCAACAACGACGACGGCCATCGCACCGCGCTCGACCTGGCGGCCAAGGGGGTCGGCATCGCCGGCGTCATCGACAGCCGCGCGGATGCGGTGGCGATGGGGGATTATCCGCTGTTCGCCGGCGCTGTGGTTGGTGACACCAGGGGCCGGCTGGGCCTGACCCGGATCGAGGTCCGCCAGCATGGCCGCAGCCAATGGCTGGATTGCGGGGCGCTGGGCGTGACGGGCGGGTGGAACCCGAACCTGCACCTGGCCTCGCATCACCGCGGCCGGCCGGTCTGGAGCGACGCGCTGCACGCCTTTGTCCCCGGCAAGGACGGCCTGGCCGGCCTGATCGCGGCCGGCGCGGCCGAGGGCCGGGGCAGCACCGCGCAGGCCCTGCGCTCGGGCGCCGAGGCCGCGCGCCGCGCCCTGGCCGAGCTGGACATGGATGCCCCGCTGCCCGACCTGCCGCAGGCCGAGGACCAGGCGCAGAACCTGCGCCCGCTTTGGCATGTGCCGGGCAAGGGCCGGGCCTGGGTCGATTTCCAGAACGACGTGACGGTCAAGGACATCGCGCTTGCGCATCAGGAAAACATGCGCCCGGTCGAGCATCTGAAGCGCTGGACCACGCTGGGGATGGCGACCGACCAGGGCAAGACGGCGAATGTCACCGCGCTTGCGGTCATGTCGGAACTGACCGGCAAGCCGATCGCGCAGACCGGGACCACGATCTTCCGCCCGCCCTATACGCCGGTCTCGCTGTCGGTGCTGGGCGGCGGCGACAGCGGCGCGCATTTCCGCCCGCGCCGCCTGACGCCGACCCATGCCTGGGCGCAATCCCAGGGCGCGGTCTTCGTCGAGGTCGGGCCCTGGATGCGGGCGCAATACTTCCCCCGCGCGGGCGAGACGCATTGGCGCCAGACCGTGGACCGCGAGGTTCTGGCCACCCGCAAGGGCGTCGGCATCTGCGACGTGACCACGCTGGGCAAGGTGGACGTGCAGGGCGCGGACGCGGGCGCGTTCCTGGACCGGCTCTATTGCAACGCCATGGCCAGCCTCCGGGTCGGGATGACCCGCTATGGGCTGATGCTGCGCGAGGACGGCGTGGCCTGGGACGACGGCACCTGCGCCCGGCTGGCCGCGGACCATTACGTCGTGACCACCACCACCGCGCAGGCCGGCCCGGTCTATCGCCACATGGAGTTCGCCCGGCAATGCCTGTGGCCCGAGCTGGACGTGCAGCTGATCTCGACCACCGACGCCTGGGCGCAGCTTTCCGTCGCCGGCCCGAACGCGCGCCGGCTGCTGGAGCGGATCGTGGACGGGTTCGACCTGTCGAACGAGGCGTTTCCCTTCATGGCCTGCGCCGGGCTGACCGTCTGCGGCGGGCTTCGGGCGCGGCTTTTCCGCATCAGCTTCTCGGGCGAGCTGGCCTATGAGATCGCGGTGCCGGCGCGCTATGGCGATGCGCTGATGGCAAGGCTGGTCGAGGCGGGCGCCGACCTGGGCGCCACCCCCTATGGCACCGAGGCGCTGGGGGTGCTGCGCATCGAAAAGGGCCATGCCGCCGGCAACGAACTGAACGGCCAGACCAGCGCGCAGATGCTGGGCATGGGCCGGATGGTGTCGGCGAAAAAGGATGGCATCGGCGCGGTCATGTCGCGGCGCGAGGGGATGCTGGCCGAGACCCGCGTGCTGGTCGGCTTGCAGCCGGTCGATCCGGCGCAGCCGGTGGTCCCCGGCTCGCACCTGTTCCGCCAGGGCGAGGCGCAGGACACCTGGACCGATCAGGGCTGGATCAGCTCGGCCTGCCATTCGCCGCATCTGGGCCATGCCATCGGCCTGGGCTTTCTGGAAAACGGCGCTGCCCGCATGGGCGAGGTGATCGTCGCCGCCAACCCGTTGCAGGGGCAGAGCGTGCCTTTGCGCGTCGTTTCGCCCCATTTCATCGACCCCGAAGGAGGGCGCCTGCGTGACTGACCTGACCCCGATCACCGCGCTTGGCGCCGCCACGCCCGCCGACCAGCGTTTCGGCGCGCTGCGCATCACCGAGAATGCCGGCCTTGCCCTGGCGTCGCTGGCGCTGCGCCAGGGCGCCGCCCAGCCCGCGCCGCTGGGGCTGGCCCTGCCCGGACCGGGGCGATGGGCCGAGGGGCAGGGCATCGCCGCCTTCTGGACCGGCCCCGGCCAGTGGATGATCGAGGCCCCCGGCCGCGCCGCCGAAGATTTCGCGGCCGTGCTGGCCGCCGGGACGCCGGGCTGCTCGGTCACGGACCAGACCGACGGCTGGGCGGCGTTCGAGATCGTCTCGGACCGGGGCGAGGCGCCGATCCGGGCGCTGCTGGAAAGGCTGGCCAATATCGACCCCGACGGCTTCGGCCCCGGCAGCGCCACCCGGACCCTGGCGCATCACATGGGCGTCTTCCTGATCCGCCGCGCCCCCGACCGGCTGGCGGTGCTGGGGATGCGCAGCATGGCCGGGTCGCTGTGGCATGCGCTGGCCACCACCCTGCGGCGGCAGGGGGCGGCCGCGGCGCCGGACGACGGTTTTCCTATCGTCTGATTCTACAAAAGCCAGTTTTTACCATCGACCCAAAGGCAATAGGCTGCCCGCAACGTCAAACCCCCGCTGCGGGAAAGGGAAAACCACCATGTCGATCCAAAGCAAATTCAGCAAGTTGGGCACCGATAACGCCCCCGGACAAGAGGTCCGGCAAGGCCCGGCGGGCGCCGAGGGCTTCCTGCGGGGGGACAAGCTCTCGGGCCGCCCGGTCGATTTCTCGCATGGCGACGTGGATGCGCATGAGCCGACGCCCGGCGCCTTCGAGGCGTTTTCGGCCGGCGTCGCCCTGGGCGGGGCGCAGGCCTATACCGAATATCGCGGCGACCTGGGCATCCGCGAGGTGGTGGGCGCGCGGCTGGCCGGCTTTACCGGCGCGCCCGTCGATGCGCGGGACGGGCTGATCATCACCCCCGGCACGCAGGGCGCGCTGTTCCTGGCCGTGGCCGCGACGGTTTCGCGGGGCGACAAGGTCGCCATCGTCCAGCCCGACTACTTCGCCAACCGCAAGCTGGTCGAGTTCTTCGAGGGCGAGATGCTTCCCGTCCGGCTGGCCTATCGCGAGGCTGCGGCGGGGCAGGCGGGCCTGGACCTGGACGGCCTGGAGGCGGCATTCCGCGCCGGGGCAAGGCTGTTTCTGTTCTCGAACCCGAACAACCCCGCCGGCGTGGTCTATTCGCAGGACGAGATCGCCCGGATCGCGGCGCTGGCGGCGCAATACGGCGCGACCGTGATCGTGGACCAGCTGTATTCGCGGCTGCTCTACCCCTCGGCCTCCTATACGCATCTGCGGGCCATGGACATCGACGCGGAAAACGTCGTGACCATCATGGGCCCGTCCAAGACCGAATCGCTCAGCGGCTATCGGCTGGGGGTCGCCTTCGGCTCGACCCAGGTCATCGCCCGCATGGAAAAGCTGCAAGCCATCGTGTCCCTGCGCGCGGCAGGCTATTCGCAGGCGGTGCTGCGGACCTGGTTCGCCGAGCCCGAGGGCTGGATGGCCGAGCGCATCGCCCGCCACCAGGCGATCCGCGACGACCTGCTGGCGCTGTTCGGCGGCATCGAGGGGTGTTTCGTCCGCGCGCCGCAGGCCGGCAGCTACCTGTTTCCCAGCCTGCCCGCGCTGACCATTGGCCACGTGGATTTCGTCAAGGCGCTGCGGTTGCAGGCGGGCGTCATCGTCACCCCCGGCACCGAGTTCGGCCCGCATTCCGGCGACAGCATCCGGCTGAACTTCTCGCAG
>NZ_VCBQ01000087.1:0-21594 GCF_006386455.1 Paracoccus sp. FO-3
CTGAGACTCCCACAAGCAAGGTGAAAAGGGGGGGCCATCTCCGCCAAAGGGCGGAGGTGACGACAGGCACCCGGCGCGCTAGAGGGGGACCAAAGAAGGAGACCGCCATGGATACCAAGGCCCTGATCGCCGCCTATTACGACGCCTTCAACGCCGGCCGCACCGACGAGATGCTGGGCTATCTGCATGACGAGGTCGAGCATCACGTCAACGAGGGCGGCATCCGCCGCGGCAAGGCCGCCTTCGCCGCGTTCAACGCCCACATGACCCGCAGCTATCGCGAGGAACTGACCGACATGGTGATCTTCGCCAACGAGGCGGGCGACCGGGCGGCGGCGGAATTCGTGGTCAACGGCACCTATCTGGCGACCGACGAGGGCCTGCCCGAGGCGCAGGGCCAGACATACGTCCTGCCCGCCGGCGCCTTCTTCACCATCCGCGACGGCCGGATCGCGCGGGTGACGACCTATTACAACCTCGCCGACTGGACGCGCCAGGTTTCGGGGGAGGTTTCGGGGCAGGTCTCGGCGTGATCCGCACCGAATCCCTGACCGGAGAGGCGGTCGCCGCCGCGCTGGACGACCTGGCGCGGCTGCGCATCGCGGTGTTCCGCGACTGGCCCTATCTCTACGACGGCGACCTGGATTATGAACGCGACTACCTGCGCGCCTATCAGTCGCCCGGCGCGGTGGTGGTCGCGGCCTGGGACGGCGACCGCATGGTCGGCGCCGCGACCGGCGCGCCGATGGAGGACCATGCCGGCGATTTCGCCACCGCCTTCGCCAACCGGCCCGAGCGGCTGGACGAGATCTTCTATTGCGCCGAGTCGGTGCTGCTGCCCGAATATCGCGGCCATGGCCTGGGCCACGCCTTCTTCGACGGGCGCGAGGCGCAGGGCCGGGCGCTTGGCCGCCGCTACAGCGCCTTTTGCAGCGTGATCCGCCCCGAGGACCACCCACTGCGGCCCCAGGGCTATCGCCCGCTGGACGGGTTCTGGCTGAAGCGCGGCTATGCGCCCTTGCCGGGCGTGGTCGCCGGCTTCGAATGGAAGGACATCGGCGAGGCCGAACCCTCCCGCAAACCCCTGCAATTCTGGATGAAAACCCTGTGAGCCGGATCGTGAAAATCGCCGCCGCCGCCTATCCCTTCGACTGGCTGGCGGATCTGGACGCCTATCGCGCCAAGATCTCGGCCTGGGTCGAGCAGGCCGCCGATTGCGACCTGCTGGTCTTTCCCGAATATGGCGCGATGGAGCTGGCCTCGCTGGGCGGGCCGCTGGTCGCGGGCGACCTGGAAGCCTCGCTGCACGAGGTCGCCCGGCACGAGGCCGCGCGCGACGCGCTGCATGCGGACCTGGCGGCGCGGCATGGGGTGCATATCCTGGCCGCCTCGGGGCCCTGTTTCGACGGGCCGCGCCCGGTCAACCGTGCGGTGCTGTTCGGGCCGCGGGGGCGGATCGGCCATCAGGACAAGCAGGTCATGACCCGGTTCGAGCGCGAGGACTGGGACGTGGTCGGCGCCCCCGGCCTGCGGGTCTTTGACACCGAGGTCGGGCGGCTGGGCGTGCTGATCTGCTATGACAGCGAGTTTCCGCTGCTGGGCCGCGTGCTGGCCGAGGCGGGGGTCGAGGTGGTGCTGGTGCCCTCTTGCACGGACACGGTGGCGGGGTTCAACCGGGTCCGCATCGGCGCCATGGCCCGCGCGCTGGAAAGCCAATGCGTCGTGGTGCAGGCGCCGACCGTGGGCGATGTGGACTGGAACCCCGCCATCGACGAGAACCGCGGCGCCGCGGCGATCTATGCGCCCCCGGACGGGCTGTGGCCCGAAAGCGGTGTCCTGGCCGAGGGGCTGATGGACGTGCCCGGATGGGTCAAGGCCGAGGTGGACCTGGACCTCGTGGCCGAAAGCCGCCGCAACGGGCGGGTGCTGCCCTTCGCGCATTGGGGCGAGAGTGCAGCGATGCGGCTGGTGGATTAGAACGGGCCGCAACGCCCGCACCATTAACCGAATCTTGGCAGTTTCTGTTGGAGTATCCCCGGCGACACGGGGGTTCTCTGGCATGAACATGATCTATACGGAAGCGTATCGGACGGCGTTCGATGCTTATCTGCGCAAGGGCATTCCGATTCGGCTGACCCTGAAGCACAGGCTGGGCCGGCAGACCAATACGTCTGGCGCTGCCGGAACGACGATCGGGTGCGGACGACCCGTCGCGCGAACGACGGCCGGGTGTTTTCATGGGACGACCCGCCTGACACCGGCCATCCGGGCGAGGATTACAACTGCCGCTGCGAGGCCGTGCCCTATATGCCCGGCGAGACAGAGTTCGCGTCTCACGAGTTCACGTCCGGTTTCCCGCGCAGTTCCGTTCGGTAGGTAGACCTGGATTTCGTGTTCCACTACTATTTTGGCGGCGGCCGCGCCGTGACCCTCGATGAGATCGGGTATTTGCGCGGGATTGTCGAGCAGTATGCGTATCGCGATGGCGCAGAAGGGGCTTTTCCCAGACTTTCGGGGCAGATTGCTGATGCCGCCAGAAAGCAGGGAACCGGACCAGTTGCTTACGATTTCCGGTTTACTTACGATTTTGGTAGTGTCGCGTTTTCCCATGGCGACGGGACCGTCAAAGAATTGTTCATAGGATGGGCCGAGGATTATGGTGAGATCTTCCGTATTTCCGGCGACATCAGTTTCGAATTCACTGACGATTTCGTCGATCCGCTGGATATGAATTTCGAACCTGGGGGCACGCCCTATCACATCAGCGGAAGGTGGCGCACGAGTTTCTCGGCAGAAGTGCTCAAGGACCGCAAGCGCAGCATTTACTTTGATCCCAAGGAATCGCGATAATGCTGCGCAAGTTTGGCCGCCACCTGCTTTTGCTTCCGGTCTTTCTTTTCCTGCTGTGGGCGCTGGTCGCCGGTGTGCAATGGGTCAGACACGCGCCCAAAAGCGTGACGTTGCCAAATGGAATGATGTTCAAGCTGGAATACTACTTTCCCGGAGCGCCTATCGCATTGTTCGCAACCGATGGCAGAAAGATTCTGGCGCGCGAGATCGAGTTCGTTTGCTTCGACGATCGCTATGTCAGCATCACATCCTACAAACTCGGTGATTCTGGCATTTACGATGCCCAGACCAACGCCAAGGTTCGAGAGGAAGAACAGGACTCCGTGGAATATCTCCTGATGCACGCGCGCCGCAAAGCGTGCAACGGCTATTACACCGGCCTCCTTGGTGCTGTTTTTCTGCTCGATGGCCAGAAATACTCGTCGCTCCTGCCGCCCTGCGAATGGCGAAATCTCGACAATCCGGCGCTGAAGAACCGTGCCTGGTTCGACCGGCCCTGCGATGACAGATCATGGCGGGAGCCGCCCGCCTCATCCAACGCGAACAAGGCGAAGGCGGACGGCCGCCCCGAACCCTAGCCTATTCTGCCACGGCCGGCTCGGCCGGCACCGCCCCTTCGGGCGTCTCGGCGCCCTCGGGCACTGTCGCGCCCTCGGCGGGCACGGCCAGCCGGTTGTCTTCCCACTCGCCCGAGGCGACCTGGCCGGTGGCATAGCGCATCACGCCCGCGCCCTGGCGCTTGCCCATGACGAAATGGCCGGTATAGACGTCACCGTTGGCATAGGTCGCCACCCCTTCGCCGTCGATCTCGCCCTGCTTCCAGCTGCCTTCGTAGCGGAAGCCGTCCGGCGCGATCAGCCGGCCCTTGCCGTGGCGCAGCCCGTCCACGAACGAGCCGTCATAGGTGGTGCCGTCGGGATAGGTCGCCTGCCCCTGCCCGTGCCGCTGCCCGTCGCGCCAGGCACCGTTATAGACATAGCCGTCGGGATAGGTCATCCGGCCCTGCCCCTCGTTGCGGCCGCGCTTGAAGCCGCCCTCGTAGACCAGGCCGTTGGCGTATTTGGCGACGCCCTGCCCCTCGATCACGCCCGCGACCCATTCGCCGTCATAGCTGGCGCCGTCCGGATAGGTGATCAGGCCGCGGCCATGCGGCAGGTCGGCCATCAGCGCACCCTCATAGACTGAGCCGTCGGGATAGGTGATGCGGCCCAGCCCCTCCATCCGCCCCTCGACCCAGTCGCCGGTATAGACATAGCCGTCGGTGCCGGTGAAGGTGCCGACGCCCCAGCGCTTGTCGGCGCGGAAATCGCCCTCGTAGCGGTCGCCGTTGGCATAGGTGGCGACGCCCTTGCCCTCGCGCTTGCCATTGGCAAAGCGCCCCTCGTAGCCGTCGCCCGAGGGCTGGGTCAGCTTGCCCTGCCCGGCCATCTGCCCCGCCGACCAGCCGCCCTCGTAGACCAGCCCGTCCGGCATGGTCAGCTTGCCCTGGCCGGAACGCTGGTTCGCCCGCATCTCGCCTTCGTAGCTGGCGCCATCGGGATAGGTGATCTTGCCGAAGCCTTCCTTGACGCCCTGCTTCCAGTCGCCCTCGTAGCGATAGCCGTTGGGCTGGGTCAGCACGCCCTTGCCGTCATGCAGCGCGTTCAGGAAGCCGCCTTCGTAGACCGAGCCGTTGGCATAGCGCGCCACCCCCTGCCCGACGATCTGGCCGTCCTGCCAGTCGCCCTCGTAGCTGCCGCCGTCGGCATAGGTGATCTTGCCCTTGCCATGCGGCTTGCCGCCGGCGAAAGCGCCCTCGTAGACCGAGCCGTTGGGGAATTTCGCCACGCCCTGGCCCAGGATCTCGCCCTCGACCCAGTCGCCGGTATATTCATAGCCCGAGGGCAGCCTGTAGGTGCCGCGCCCGTGCTGCTTGCCGTTGCGGAAGGTGCCCTCGTAGACGCCGCCGTCGTCATATTGCTTGGTGATGACCGCTTGCGCGCCGGCCATGCTCGCGCCGGCCAGGATCACCGCGCAGGCGACAAGGGCTGCCTTCATGGGTGCTGCACTCCGCCTCGTTGCTGCTTTTGCCATCGGTTTATCGCAAGGGGCGCGCCGGCGCAAAGCCCGACTTTTCCTTTGCCGCGCCGTCGCCTATCAACGGGGGCAAGATCCGGTAAGGAAGCGCCATGACCGACACGTTCCGCATCACCCTTGGACAGCTGAACCCGACCGTGGGCGACCTGCCCGGCAATGCCGCCAAGGCGCGCGAGGCATGGGCCAGGGCGCGCGAGGCCGGCGCCAACCTGCTGGCCCTGCCCGAGATGTTCATCACCGGCTACCAGACCCAGGACCTGGTGCTGAAGCCCGGCTTCACGCAAGAGGCCATGGCGCATATCGTCGATCTGGCGCGGGATTGCGTCGACGGCCCCGCCATCGGCATCGGCGGCCCCTATGCCGAGGAGGACCGGCTCTACAACGCCTATTGGATCCTCAGGGGCGGCCGGGTGGCGGCGCGGGTGCTCAAGCACGAATTGCCGCACAAGCAGCTGTTCGACGAATGGCGGCTGTTCAACGTCGGCCCGATCTGCGGCCCCTATAGCCTGGACGGCCTGCGCATCGGCAGCCCGATCTGCGAGGACGCCTGGTGGCCCGAAGTGGCCGAGACCCTGGCCGAGACCGGGGCCGAGATGCTGCTGGTCCCGAACGGCAGCCCCTATCACCGCAACAAGCTGGACCTGCGCATGGGCCATATGGTCGCCCGCGTGGTCGAGACCGGGCTGCCGCTGATCTACCTGAACTCGGTCGGCGGGCAGGACGACCAGGTCTATGATGGTGGCAGCTTCGTGCTGAACCCCGGCGAGGACGGCGGCGCGGTCAAGGTCATGCAGCTGGCCCCCTTCGACGAGATGCTGGCCCATGTCGATTTCGCCCGCACGCCCGCCGGTTGGCGCGCGGTGCCCGGGCGCATGGACCACCAGCCCGACGAATGGGAACAGGATTATCGCGCCATGACGCTGGGCCTCAGCGACTACATGCGCAAGTCCGGTTTCCGCAAGGTGGTGCTGGGGCTGTCGGGCGGCATCGACTCGGCGCTGGTCGCCACCATCGCCGCCGACGCCATCGGCCCGGAAAACGTCCGCTGCGTCATGCTGCCCAGCGAATACACCTCGCAGGCCAGCCTGGACGATGCCGCCGATTGCGCGGCCCGGCTGGGCACGCGGCTGGACACGGTGCATATCGAGGGCGCCCGCGACGCGGTGGGCGACGCGCTGGCGCATCTGATGGCGGGCACACAGCCCGACGCGACCGAGGAAAACATCCAGTCCCGCCTGCGCGGCGTGATGCTGATGGCGCTGTCGAACAAGTTCGGCGAGCTGCTGCTGACCACCGGCAACAAGTCCGAGGTCGCGGTGGGCTATGCCACGATCTATGGCGACATGGCCGGCGGCTACAACCCGATCAAGGATCTCTACAAGACCCGCGTCTTTCAGACCTGCCGCTGGCGCAATGAAAACCACCGCGACTGGATGCTGGGCCGCACGGGCGAGGTGATCCCACCGCAGATCATCTCGAAGCCCCCCTCGGCCGAGCTGCGCCCGAACCAGAAGGACCAGGACAGCCTGCCGCCCTATGAGGTGCTGGACGCGATCCTGGAAGGGCTGGTCGAGAAGGACCTGGCGCTCAGGGATCTGGTCGCGCAGGGCTTCGAGCCCGAGACGGTCAAGAAGGTCGAGACCCTGCTTTATGGCAGCGAGTGGAAGCGTTACCAGGCCGCGCCGGGGCCGCGCATCTCGACCAAGGCCTTCTGGCTCGACCGCCGCTATCCGCTGGTGAACCGCTGGCGAGACCGGCTTTAGCGCGGCGCGACCGCCCTGCCCCAGCCGCCGAAACCGGGGGCTGGCGCCGCTGGCGCGCGATTAGCCGGGTCTTGCTGCAAGACGACGGTGAGGACGGCGCGATCTCGTTCGACGGCCATCCGGCGCCTCGGGCAAGGAATATGCGACGGCAGCGGCAAGGCACCGACCGAGCCGGCGGATCAGACCACCACCGCCATGCGCTGCTGCTGGCCGACGCCGAAGACGCGCTTGTAGCGCTCGATCTCGTCCTGCGGGCCGGTGGCCTTTTCGGGATTGTCGGACAGCTTGACGGTCGGGCGTCCCTCGGCCGCGACCGCCTTGCAGACCAGCGAGAACGGCGCCAGCCCGTCGCCCGGCACCAGCCCGCGGAAATCGTTGGTCAGAAGCGTGCCCCAGCCGAAGCTGATCTTGGCCCGGCCGTGGAAGCGTTGGAACAGATCCCGGATCTTGTCCACGTCCAGCCCGTCCGAAAAGATGATCAGCTTGTCGCGCGGATCCTCGCCGCGGTCCTGCCACCAGCGGATCGCGGTCTCGGCGCCCTCGGCCGGGTCGCCGCTGTCGACGCGGATGCCGGTCCAGCCGGCCAGCCAGTCCGGCGCATGGTCCAGGAACCCCTTGGTGCCATAGGTGTCGGGCAGGATGATGCGCAGCATCCCGTCATGCTCCTCGTGCCAGTCGGCCAGCACGCGATAGGGCGCCTGGCGCAATTCCGCGTCGCTGTCGGCCAGCGCGGCATAGACCATGGGCAGTTCATGGGCATTGGTGCCAATGGCCTCGATGTCGCGGCGCATGGCGATCAGGCAGTTCGAGGTGCCGATGAAACGCTGGTCGCCCAGGCCCTCGACCATGGCCTGCACGCACCAGTCCTGCCACAGGAAGCTGTGCCGCCGCCGCGTGCCGAAATCGGCGATGCGCAGGTCGGGGCCGAGCTTGCGCAATTCCTCGATCTTTTCCCAAAGCCGGGCCATGGCGCGGGCATAAAGCACCTGCAATTCGAACCGGCCCATGTCCTTGAGGACGGCGCGGCTTCGCAGTTCCATGATGATCGCCAGGGCCGGGATCTCCCACAGCATGACCTCGGGCCAGCGGCCCTCGAAGATCAGCTCGTACTGGCCGTCGCGCTTTTCCAGGTGATAGGCCGGCAGGCGCAGGTTCTCCAGGAACTCCATGAAATCGGGGCGGAACATCTGCCGCTTGCCGTAGAAGGTATTGCCGCGCAGCCAGGTGCTTTCGCCCCGCGTCAGCGTCAGGCCGCGCACATGGTCCAGCTGCTCGCGCAGCTCGCCCTCGTCGATCAGCTCGGCCAGGCGGATGCGGCTGGTGCGGTTGATCAGGCTGAAGGTGACTTGCGTGTCGGGCCGGTTGCGAAACACCGACTGGCACATCAGCAGCTTGTAGAAATCGTCGTCGATCAGCGAGCGCACGATCGGGTCGATCTTCCACTTGTGGTTATAGACGCGGGTGGCGATGTCGACGGTCGGGATCATCATGCCAGCACCACCCCCGCCTTGCGCATGTCCTCGCGCGCCGCCTCGCGCGAGCCGTTCAGGTCGATGGCGCGGGTGGCATCCTCGATCACGGTGGCGCGGAAACCCAGCTTGGCCGCGTCGATGGCCGACCAGGCGACGCAGAAGTCATGCGCCAGCCCGACGAAGGCCAGATCCTCCATGCCGCGGTCGCGCAGGTATCCGGCAAGGCCGGTGGGCGTGCGGTGGTCGTTCTCGTAGAAGGCCGAATAGCTGTCGATCTGCGGCCGGAACCCCTTGCGGATCACCAGGTCGGCGCAATCGGCGGCCAGCGCCGGGTGAAAGCCCGCGCCCTCGGTCCCGATCACGCAATGCGCAGGCCACAGCACCTGCGGGCCATAAGCCATGTCCACGACCGAAAAGGCCGCCGCGCCGGGATGGTTGTCGGCAAAGCTGGCATGGTCGTGGGGGTGCCAGTCCTGGGTCAGCACCACGGCGTCGAAATCGGCCATCAGGTCGTTGATCGGCGCCACGATCTCGTCCCCGCCGGCGACGGCCAGCCGGCCGCCGGGACAGAAATCCAGCTGCATGTCGATGACGATCAGGGCCTTTGCCATGGCGCCTCTCCTGTTATCCCAGGAAAATTGGTAGGCGCAGGCGGCGGGGGCGTCAATGCGGCAACTTGATTGCACCCCCGCGCGGCGCTATGGCCAGCCCATGCTGATCGTCGCCGCGCTTTACCATTTCACCCGCTTTCCCGACCCGCAGGCGCTGAAGCCGCCGCTGGCGAAATGCGCCTGCGCGAACGGGGTCAGGGGCACGCTGCTGCTGGCGCCCGAGGGGATCAACGGCACCATCGCCGGCACGCGCGAAGGCATCGACGCGGTTCTGGCCCATATCCGCGCCCTGCCCGGCTGCGCGGGCCTGGAATGGAAGGAAAGCACGGCCGAGGCCATGCCCTTCGGCCGCATGAAGGTGCGGCTGAAGCGCGAGATCGTCACCATGGGCCAGCCCGACGTGGACCCCACCGCCGCCGTCGGCCGCTATGTCGCGCCGCAGGACTGGAACGCGCTGATCAGCGCGCCGGACGTGGCGGTGATCGACACCCGCAACGACTACGAGGTCGAGATCGGCACCTTCGCCGGCGCCGTCGATCCGGGCACCCGCAGCTTTCGCGACTTTCCCGCCTGGTGGCGCGAGAATGCGCATCGCTTCCACAACAAGCGCATCGCCATGTTCTGCACCGGCGGCATCCGCTGCGAGAAATCCACCAATTTCCTGCTGGGCGAAGGCGTGCCCGAGGTCTTTCACCTGAAAGGCGGCATCCTGAAATACCTCGAGGAAGTGCCGGAACAGGACAGCCTGTGGCGCGGCGAATGCTTCGTCTTCGACAAGCGGGTCAGCCTGGGCCACGGGCTGCGGCAGGGCCGCCACGAGCTTTGCCATGCCTGCCGCCGGCCGCTCGCGCCCGAGGATCGCGCCCGCCCGGAATACGAGCCCGGCGTCTGCTGCCACCGCTGCGCGGGCGAATATACCGAGGCCGACCGCGCCCGTTTCCGGGAACGCCAGCGCCAGGCCGAGCGCGGCGAGTGCTTTGGCGACACCGTCGAAACGGAAAGCTGAAAAATAATCATTATCAGTGCGTTAGGGAATATCTCCGTTCCCGCATCACGCCCCATCACGCCGGCTTGAGCGCGAAGCCCCTGTATCGGCGGGCTTTTTCCCGCGCCCCGCATCCCTGCGGCTAACGGGCCGTCACTTGTCCGTGCCGCGACGCCGGCAAGCCTTCCAATCCGGGCGCCGGGTGGTAGGCAGGCGGTCCGAGTTAAATGGAGAACTCACCATGAAGAAAGTCGGATACGCAGCTTTGGTTTCGCTGGTCGCCGGTGGTGCCTATGCGGGTGGCTATGTCCCCCCCGTGGTCGAGCAGCCGGTCGCGGTGCCGCCGCCCGTGACGACCGTTTCGGACAGCGACTGGACGGGCTTCTATGCCGGTCTGCAATACGGCAAGGGCAGCGGCGATCTTGGCAATCGCGGCGCGCTGGCCGATTTCGGCGATTACGACGGCTATGGTCTGCATGCGGGCTATCAGCGCGACCTGGGCCGCTTCGTCCTGGGCGGCGAACTGGACTACAACAAGATCTCGCCCGACGAGAACTATGACGACGGCGACCTGACCCGGCTGCGGCTGCGCGCGGGCGCCGACATGGGCCGCTTCCTGCCCTATGTCACGCTGGGCGCGGCCAAGATCTCGGTCGACGATTTCTCGGAAACCGGGCTGACCTATGGCCTCGGCGCCGATTTCAAGGTCACCGAGCGCTTCACCGTCGGCGCGGAATACAGCCGCAGCGACTTCAAGGACGTGCTGGAAGACGAAACCGGCATCAGCGGCCGCGACCTGGACACCGACCTGGTGCAGCTGCGCGCCTCGTATCGGTTCTGATCCTGCCGCAAGAAGCAAGGCGCCCCCGCTTCGGGGGCGCCTTTCGTTTAGCCGGGCGGGTTATTTCACCTGCCCCAGCCGGCCCGCGGCGATGGCGGCCATGTTCAGGATGTCGTTCACCGTCGAGCCGGTCGAACAGATCTGGATCGGCAGCGGCACGCCGGTCAGGATCGGGCCGATCACCGTCGCCCCCGCCATTTCCTGCAGCAGCTTGACCGAGATCGAGGCCGAGTGCCGCGCCGGCACCACCAGCACGTTGGCCGGCCCCTTGAGCCGCGAGAACGGGTATTTCGCCGCCTGCGACGGGTTCAGCGCCACGTCCACGGTCATCTCGCCCTCATATTCGAAATCGACGCGGCGCGCGTCCAGCACCTCGGTCGCATGGGCCATCTTCACCGCCCGCTCGCTGATCGGATAGCCGAAGTTGGAAAACGACAGGAAGGCCACCCGCGGCTCCAGCCCCAGCCCGCGCGCGACATGGGCGCCGCGGGTGGCGATGTCGGCCAGATCCTCGGCCTCGGGCCATTCATGGACCAGCGTGTCGCCCATCAGGATGACGCGGCCATTGTGCAGGACCGCGGTGATGCCCACGGCGCCGTCGGCCGGGGTCACGTCGAAAACCGTGCCGATCTGGGCCAGCACATGCGCGTTCTTGCGCGTGGCCCCCGTCACCAGACCGTCGCCATGGCCATGCGCCAGCATCAGCGAGGCAAAGACATGGCGGTCGCGATTGGCCAGCTTGACCGCATCCTCGCGGTCATAGCCCTTGCGCTGCAGGCGGGCATAGAGCGTCTCGTGATATTGCTCCAGGTGGCGGGAATTGCCGGCATTGACCACGGCGACCTCGCGCGCGGCTTCGCCCAGGCCCGCCGCCTCCAGCTTTTCGCGCACGTCGCTTTCGCGCCCGACGACGATGGCCTGGCCCATGCCGCCGCGCTGCCAGGCCACGGCGGCGCGCAGCACGCGCAGGTCGTCCCCCTCGGCAAAGATCATCCGGGCCTGGGCCTGGCGGGCGCGGGCATGGATGCCTTGCAGGATGGCCGCGGTCGGGTCCATGCGCGCCTTGAGCGACTGGACATAGCCCTCCATGTCGATGATCGGGCGGCGGGCGACGCCGGTATCCATCCCCGCGCGCGCCACCGCCGGCGGCACGACATGGATCAGCCGCGGGTCGAAGGGCGTCGGGATGATGTAGTCGCGGCCGAATTGCAGCTTGCGGCCGTAAGCCACAGCAACCTCGTCCGGCACGTCCTCGCGCGCCAGTTCCGCCAGCGCGCGGGCGCAGGCGATCTTCATCTCGTCATTGATGGCGCGGGCATGGATGTCCAGCGCGCCGCGGAACAGATAGGGAAAGCCCAGGACGTTGTTGACCTGGTTCGGATAGTCCGAGCGGCCGGTGGCGACGATGGCGTCGGGGCGGACGGCATGGGCCTCTTCCGGGGTGATCTCGGGGTCCGGGTTGGCCATGGCGAAGATGACCGGGTTCTCGGCCATGCCCCGCACCATCTCCTGCGTCACCGCGCCCTTGGCCGAGACGCCCAGGAACACGTCGGCGCCCTTCATCGCCTCTTCCAGCGTGCGGGCCTCGGTCACGACGGCATGGGCGGATTTCCACTGGTTCATGCCCTCGGTGCGACCCTGCCAGATCACGCCCTTGGTGTCGCACATGATGCAGTTTTCATGCCGCGCGCCCATGGATTTCAGCAGCTCCAGGCAGGCGATGCCGGCGGCGCCGGCGCCGTTCAGCACGATGCGCACATCCTCGATCCGCTTGCCCGACAGCTCCAGCGCGTTGATCAGCCCCGCCGCGCAGATCACCGCCGTGCCGTGCTGGTCGTCATGGAAGACCGGAATGTCCATGACCTCTTTCAGCCGCTGCTCGATGATGAAGCATTCCGGCGCCTTGATGTCCTCGAGGTTGATGCCGCCGAAGGTCGGGCCCATCAGCCGGACCGCATCGATGATCGCCTCGGGGTCTTCGGTGTCCAGCTCGATGTCGATGGCGTTCACGTCGGCAAAGCGCTTGAACAGCACCGCCTTGCCCTCCATCACCGGCTTCGAGGCCAGCGCACCCAGGTTCCCCAGCCCCAGGATCGCCGTGCCGTTCGAGATCACCGCGACCATATTGCCCTTGACGGTATAGTCATAGGCGGTCTCGGGCCGTTCGGCGATGGCCTCGACCGGGACCGCCACGCCGGGGGAATAGGCCAGCGACAGGTCGCGCTGCGTCGCCATCGGGGTCGAGGCCACGATGTCGTATTTGCCCGGACGGGGTTCCAGGTGATAGGCCAGAGCCTCTTCCCGCGTGATGCGGGACTTGCGCGGGGTGTTGTCGTCGCTCATCCGGTGCCTCCTCCTCGTGACGTTCCGGCAGCAATAGCGCCAGCCCAAGCGGAACCGGAAGGGGTAAAATGCCCGGCGGCGCGGCTCAGGGTATCATGGCGGCCAGCACCGCGTCGCGATGGCCGTTCAGCGCCGTCGCCGCCGCGACGATGGCAAGCGTGGCGGCGACCAGGTCGTGGCGCGGATCCCAGCAGCCATGCCGCCGCGCCAGCCAGACCGTCGCCGGATAGCACAGCACCTGCGCCAGCGCCTGCCCGATCAGCAGCCCCGGCAGGCCGTAAAGCACCGCGCCCCCGGCGACCAGCGCGGAATAGATCGCCGCGCGGGTGGATTGCACGACGAAGAAGCCGCGCGAATCCCCCGCCGCCAGCGCCGCGGATTCATAGCTCAGCGGAATGACCTGCAGCATCTGGATGCAGGCGATGGCGACCAGGATGCCACCCGCCGCGGCATAGCGCGGGTCATAGAGCAGCTCGACCAGCGGCGGCCCGGCCCAGGCCAGAATCACCGCCACTGCCAGCAGCAAGGCCGTCAGCCCGGCGCGGGTGCGGGCCAGGATGCGGGTGTTCTCGGCGCTTTCGGCCGGCGGGTGCTGGCGATACATCGGGATGAACAGCCGCCCGGCAATGGAGGATCCCAGCATGGCCGGCACCGTCGCCAGGAACAGGCCGATATTGTAGATGCCCAGCTGGTTCAGCGTCAGCACCCGGCCCAGGATGATCCGGTCGCCCTGGAACAGCAAGAAGCCGCAGATGGTGCTGAAAAAGATCCACTTGCCGAATTTCATCACCTCGGCGCGGGCCTCGGGCTCCATCCGCAGCCGGTTGCGGTGTCCGGGCAGGAACAGCCGGAACATCAGCAGCTGGACCAGGGCGCCCAGCACATTGCCCCAGACCAGCGCCCAGACCGATTGCAGGACCAGCGCCGCGGCGATGGTCAGCAGGATGCCGATCAGCTGGTTGCCAAGCTCGATCACCGTCAGCCGGCCCAGTTGCAGGTGGCGCGCGGCGGTGTCGATCCGGGTGGGAAGGAAGCCGCCCACGATCATCGAGCAGGCCGCCGCCGGGAACACCCAGCCGAACAGCGGCGCGTCGTAGAACAGCGCCAGCGGCCAGGCCATGACCATGGCCGCGCCGAAGATCATGAAGCCGCGGATGATCTTGAGCGTCCAGATCGTGTCGAGGAAATCCGGCTCGTCCCCGCGCTTGCTTTGCATGATCGAGGGGCCGAATCCCATGTCGCTGAACATGGTCAGCCCGATCAGGAAGCTTGTCACCAGCGCCATCAGGCCGAAATCGTCGGGGCTGAGGATGCGGGTCAGGATCAGGTTCGAGCCGAGCCGCATGATCTGGCCCAGGCCGAAATTGGCCATGGACCATGCGCCGCTGCCCAGGGCCCGCGAGGCAAAGCTGCGACCCGGCGCGGCGGCGGCGGCCTCGCTTCCGCCCTCCTGCCCGCTCATCAGCCCATCCCGTCGGTCGGCATCGGCACGACGCCGGGCGAGGGCAGGCCGGGAACCTTGCCGATCATCCACAGGGCGACCAGCACGCCCAGCACCAGAACCACGACCATGTAGAGGTTGCGCAGCCGGCGCCGGCGCAGGTCGGCCGCCGTCTGGCGATAGGGCAGCGAGATCACCGGCCGGGTGCCGGTGGCGCGGGCGAATTGCTCGCTGCGCCGCAGCACCGGATTCAGCAGCTCCAGCGCAAAGGCCGCGACCAGCGCCAGCCCGACGCTGACCCCCGCCCCCATCACCGCGCTCTTCTTGCGGTTCGACATGGCGGGATATTCCGGCGGCAGGGCGCGCTCCAGCATCACGAAACGCTCGGTCTGGTCGTTTTCCATCAGCATCTGCTGGGTTTCGACCTGGGCCAGCTGGCGCGAGATCTCGTTGTAGCGGTCCTGCAGGCGGCGCTGCTGGCGTGTCATCGCCTCAAGCTCGCGGCTGACTTCGGGGGCGCGGGCGCGGGCGCGGCCGATCTCGGTGCGGCGCAGCGCGATCCCGGCCTTCTGCTCGTTCAGCTTGGTCAGCTGGGCCTGGATCAGCTCGGTCTGGCGGCGGATCACGTCGGGCCCGCCGCTGCCGGTGCCGCTGTTCAGCAGCTTCAGGTTCTCTTCCAGCCGCCGGATCTCGGGATGGTCGGGCGCCAGCGTCCGGCGCGCCTGCGCCAGTTCGATCTCGGCGGTGCGGATCTGCTGCACCAGCGAGGCCGGGGGCCGCATCTCGGCCGCAAGCCCCCCCGCCTCCAGCGACAGCCGTTCGCGCTGCAGGGTCATGATGTCGCGGTCCAGCGCCGTCTCGGTCTCGGTCAGCTGGGCAAGCTGGGTTTGCAGGAACTCCTGCGAGCTGGGCAGCGCATCCTCGTTGCGGGCGCTGAACTCGACCAGCTTGCGTTCCTGTTCGGAAAGCTGCTCGTTCAGGCGGCGTTCCTCGCTGCGCAGGTATTCCTGCGCCTCCAGGATGCGCACCTGGCGATTCTCGCGGTCGCGGTTGACGACGCTGTTGGCGAAGTCGTTGGCGATGGCGGCCGCGGTCGCCGGCGTCTCGGCCTGGGCGGTGATGACGATGGCGGCCAGGGACATGCGGGAATCGACCGAAACGCCGGGGGCGGCGATGCTTTCGATCCGGGTCGAGCTGCGCAGCGCCACCAGCTTTTCCGACTCGCTCAGCGGGGTGTCGGCGAAAAGCCCCAGCCGCTCGATCACCTCGCGCAGGTTGGCGCGCGCCATCAGGCGCTGTTCGATCAGCTGCACCCGGCGCGAGGCGGGCAGCGAGCTGTCGGTGCCCTGGTCGATGGCGGCCGGCATGTCCAGCTGGATCACCGCCGACGCCTCATAGACGCGGGGCGAGGAAACGATCATGTAGAACGAGGTCAGCACGCCCAGGACCACGATCGTCAGCACCAGCGGCAGCCGCCGCCAGAGCATCGAGATCAGATCCTGCAAGGATTGAATCGGTCCCAAATCTTGAACCCTGTCTTTCGTTGTTCAGTCTTCCGACTTGTTCAGGACCACGCCCATCACCGGCGGCATGCCGACCAGCAGCCTTTCGCATTCCGCCATGTCCGAGGCGGTGCCGCTGCGCCCGTCGGCGACCAGCAGCAGCGCATCGGCCAGCGGCAGGGCGGCCAGCGCCGCATCCTCGCCCAAAAGGGCGGCGGTGTCGATGACCGCGATCCGGGCGGGGTGGCTGTCGTGCAGCTGCCGCATGGCCTGGGCCAGCGCCTCGTCCTGCAATAGCTCGGCCGCGTCCGGCTCGGCCCGGTCGGGGGCCAGGACCGACAGGTTCGGCGCCTCGTCCACGCGCGAGACCAGCGCGCCCAGGCCGCCGCCGCCCTCGCGCAGCGCGGCCGAGACCGCCGTGCAGCCCGGGATGCCCAGCTGGCCGGCCACGCTGGGCTTGCCCAGGTCCAGGTCGATCAGCGTCACCTGCGTATGCGGCTGGCGGGCCAGCGCCAGGGCCAGGTTCACCGCGACGAAGGTGCCGCCCGCGCCCGGCGTCACCGGCACCACGGCAAGCCTGCTCCAGCCGCGGCTGCGCATCTCGCGCAGGATGCGGGTGCGCAGCAGCGAGAAACGCTGCGCGCTGATCTTGGCATGTTTCGCGTCCATGGCGGCCAAGGCCGCCTCGCGCCGGATGAACTTGCTCGAGACATGGCCCTGCGCCGCATCGGGCGCAGCCTGTCCAACCGGCGTCCTGTCCGGGTCGTTCCCTGTCGCGGGCGTCAAACCTGTTGCCCCTCTGCCTCTGGTGAAACGGCGCCGCCCACGGGGGCGGCGGCCTGCCGGTGACTTTCCCGGCAGCGGCATGGTAGCGTCGGCGCCATGAACGCGACAACCCAAAACCGGCCCGATCCCGACAATGCCCCGCATTTCCCGGTGTCGCGGTGCCGTTTCCCCCCGTTCCGGCCGGCGACCGGCGCCGGCGCGCGATTCTCAGCCGCCGATTGCCCTGCCGCTCGATTCGGCGGCGGCCCGTCCAAAGGCCCGGTGCCGGCCCGATGACGCCCTGCACCATCATCCTGCCCGCGCATGACGAGGCCGGCTATATCGACGCCTGCCTCGACCATGTGCTGGCCCAGGACCATGCCGGCCCGGTCGCGCTGGTCCTGGTCGCCAACGGTTGCCACGACGACACCGCCGCCCGCGCCCGCGCCCATGCGCCGGCCTTTGCCGCGCGCGGCTGGCGGCTGCGGGTCGAGGAACTGGCGCAGGGCGGCAAGATCGGCGCGCTGAACCACGGCGACGCCTGCGCCGGGCCGGGCGTGCGGCTGTATCTGGACGCCGACATTCGCATGGGACCGCGGCTTCTGTCGGGGATCATGCGGGTGCTGGACGTGCCCCGGCCGCGCTATGCCGGCGGGCGGCTGGTGGTGGCGCCCGCCCGCAGCGCGGTGTCGCGCGCCTATGCCCGGTTCTGGCAGAAACTGCCCTTCGTGGCCCAGGGCGTCACCGGCGCCGGGCTTTTCGCGGTCAACGAGGCCGGGCGCGCGCGCTGGGGGGCCTTTCCGCAGGTCATCTCGGACGACACCTTCGCCCGGCTGCAATTCGCGCAGGACGAGCGTTTCCTGGTGGACGAGCCCTATGAATGGCCGCTGGTCGAGGGGTTCGGGCCGCTGGTCCGGGTCCGGCGGCGCCAGGACGCGGGCGTGGCCGAGATCGCCCGGCTGTTCCCCGACCTGCCCCCGCGACAGGGCCATGTCCGCCCCGGCAGGGCGGAACTCGCCCGCCTTGCCGCCGCCGATCCGCCGGGCTTTGCCGCCTATGCCGCCGTCGCGCTGGCGGTGCGGCTGGGCCGCAACAGCCAGGAATGGGCGCGCGGCCGCTAATCGGCGCCGAATTCCTGCACCACCTGCCAGGCAAGCTCCTGCAGCACGGCCGCCTGCTCCTGGGGCACCTGGGGATAGGGGCCGCCGCCGCCTGGGATCCGGTTGGTCAGCCCGACCGGGCTTTTGCCGGTCAGGGTCGCGTAATTGATCATGGCTATGTAATAGCACCCGCCCTTCTCGGTCGGGTGGATGTCGTCGAGGAAAAAGTCGCGGATCGAGGTCGCGCCGGGAACCTTGCCCGCTTCGGCGGCGTCATGCAGCCGCACCATGCCCAGCCCCACCGGGACCAGCCGCATCGGCTCGGCCCCCTCGGGCAGGTCGCGGTTCACATGGTCGGCGATCGCCTGCCACTGCGGCAGATCCGCCATGATGCGGTCGCGCCAAGCCCTGGTCGAGCCCGGCTCGATGTAATCCCAGGTCTGGTAGAGATAGGGCTTGACCCTGGGGTTCGACTGCCGCGCCAGTTCCACCCATTTCGCGGCATAGCCAAGGCTGTCGTGGTATTCCATCGCCGGGGCCAGCGGCACGCGCTCGGTGATGACCAGCGCCTCGACGGCATGGCCGGGCAGCCATTTGCGCCCGTTCACCCCTTGCGCGTGATGCGCCTCCTTCCACTGCCATTCCAGCGGGGCGCCGTTGAGGATCTGCATTTCCACCGGCTCTTCCAGCAGGCCCTGCATCATGCCGGGCACCGTCGTGCCCATCAGGCTGTGGCCGATGTAGAAAGCCGAGACGCTTTCAATTAAAAATTGCAGGACACCCGCCATATCGACAACCCTCGATTGTGAAATGCTTTTGCCCAGCATCGCATCCCGGCATCGCGAATTCCACCCAATTCAACCGACAGTTGCCAATATAACGCTGCGACAACCAATACGCCGCACGACCAGCAAAACTCTCGGGTTTCACCTAATATGTTTACCCTAGGTAAAGGCGGTTCCTCCCGGCCGAGAACCTGCTGTAAAGCATTGTTTTCAAATGAACCTATACTTTTCGTCAGTGTCCAAATTCGTTCTAGTTTTATTCAAATGCCCGGCTATACTGCGAGGGTAGTGATGAGGGCGGGTTTTCAAATGCGGCACACCACGGATTTCGATATCGAGACAATCGACTCGGTCCTGCAAACGGTCGCAAAAGGAAACACCAATCAGCCCCTGGGCGCCCGATCCCTTTACTCCCGCTTTATCAAGCGTCCGCTGGACATCACCGCCGTCCTTCTGGCGGTGCCGATCATCGTGCCGGTGGTGCTGATCCTGGCGCTCGTCATCCTGTGGCACGGCGAGAAGCCCTTCTACACCCAGCTGCGGGTCGGCCGTTCCGGCCGCAGCTTCCGGCTGTGGAAGCTGCGCACCATGGTCGAGGATGCCGACCGGCGGCTGGAGGAACACCTGGCCGCCAATCCCGAGGCCAGGGCGGAATGGGATCTGACGCAGAAGCTGAAGAACGATCCGCGCATCACCTCGACCGGCCGCTTCCTGCGCAAGACCTCGCTGGACGAACTGCCGCAGCTGTGGAACGTGCTGCGCGGCGACATGAGCATCGTCGGCCCGCGGCCGATGATGATCGAACAGGCCCCGCTTTATCCGGGGGCGGATTACTATCACCTGCGGCCGGGCGTCACCGGGCTGTGGCAGATCTCGGATCGCAACGACAGCACCTTCGCCGCCCGCGCGACCTTCGACGCGCGCTATGCAGCCGATCTGAGCTTCAGCGGCGATGTCGCCATCATCGCCAAGACCGTGGGCGTGGTGCTGCGCTGCACCGGCTACTGAATGGTGCGGCCGCGTCCGGCCCCTATTTCGGCCTGCATCTCGTGCCGCTCGATACACCGGAAACGCCGCCAGGCGACGAAAAGGGTGGCGGCCGTCCCGCTGACGATATAGATCAGCAGCGCGGCCCAGAACGACAGATCGAAGGCAGCAAACCCGATCAGCGCGCTGGCCAAGGCAATTGCGACACCAAGGGTCAGGATGCCAGTCAGAGGCTTTCTCCTCAAATGTACAAATCCTCAGAACAATAGTGCCAAAGAAACCGGAAATCGCTAGACAAACTTTGGTGCGTCTTGCGGTAATACGGCATATCCGCCCATTGTTCAGCAAAAATAGGCGCCAACCAGCCGAAATCTCGGGGCGATAACGGGGCGCAAGGGCTTTTCTTCATGGATTAGGGACCGTCAGCTTGCGAATCGGTTATTTGATCAATACCTACCCTCGCCCCTCGCACAGCTTCATCCGGCGGGAAATCGCGGCGCTTGAGAACGAGGGGCTCGAAATCCACCGATTCGCCATGCGCGGCGACGGCGGCGCGCTCAGCGATCCCGCCGACCTTGCCGAACATGCCCGCACCGAGCGGGTGCTGGAGGCCGGGGCCGCGCGGCTTCTGGCCGATCTGGCCGGACGCGGCGCGGCAAGCCCCGCGCAATTCGCCGCCGCCCTGCGGCTGGCGCGGCGCCGGGCGCGGGCCGGCGAAGGCAGCCTTGCCCGGCAGCTGATCTACCTGGCCGAGGGCGCGCGGGTGGCAGGCCGGGCACGGGCGCTGGGGCTTGCGCATGTTCACGCGCATTTCGGCACCAATTCGGCCAGGGTCGCCGCCTATGCGCGCCTGCTGGGCGGTCCGCGCTTCAGCTTCACCGTCCACGGCCCCGAGGAATTCGACAATCCCCAGGCGCTGGACCTGGGCGGCAAGCTGGCGCTGGCCGAGTTCTGCGTTGCCGTCAGCAGCTATGGCCGCTCGCAGCTTTGCCGCTGGGCCGCGCCCGGCGACTGGGACAAGGTCCATGTCGTGCATTGCGGCCTGGACCTGGCCCGCTGGGCCGAACCGCAGACCCTGCCGGCAGGCCCCTTCCACATGGTCGCCGTCGGCCGCTTTGCCGAGCAGAAGGGCTTCGGCCTGCTGATCCGCGCCTTCGCCCTGGCCTGGCGCCGCAACCCCGCCTTGCGCCTGTCGCTGGTCGGCGACGGCGAGCTGCGCCCGCAGGTCGAATCCCTGATCGCCGCCGAGAGCATGGGCAAGGCGGTCCGCCTGCTCGGCTGGCAGGACGAGGCCGGCGTGCGCGCCGCCATGGATGCCGCCCATGCCCTGGTCACGCCCAGCTTCGCCGAGGGCCTGCCGGTGGTCATCATGGAGGCCATGGCCTGCGCCCGCCCGGTGATCGCCACCTATATCGCCGGCATCCCCGAGCTGGTCCGTCCGGGCCTGGAAGGCTGGCTCGTCCCCGCCGGCGACGCCGCGGCGCTGGCCGATACGATGCTGCAAGCCGCCGAGGCTGCGCCCAACGCCCTGGCAGCCATGGGCGCCCGCGCCCGCGCCCGCGTCATGGAACGCCACGACATCCGCGAATCCGCCCGGCGGCTGGCAGCGCTGTTCAGCCGCGCCACAGGCTGAGCGCCAGCCAGCAGCCCGCCGCCTGCCCCCAGCGCCCGCCGATCAGCCGCTCGCCCATACAGGCGCGGAATCGCCGGGGTCCGACCACCGCCGGCACCGCGCGGAAATCCAGCATTTGGCCGGTCAGCGGATATTGCGCCTTGAACATCGCCTCCTTGGCGCAAAAGGCCAGCAGGGCATCCCCGGCGCCCTGCAGGCGAAAGGGCATGACCGTCTCGGCCAGGCCCTGCGGGACGGAGCGGTTGCAGGGTTCCAGATCGACGCCCACGCTGGCCCCGCCCGGCGGGGCGGCGATGGCGATGCAGTAATCGCCGCTATGCGACAGGCTGGCGCGCAGGCCCGGCGGCAAGTCCGGCTGGCGATCCGGCCGCGCCGCGATCGGCCGGCCGGCGGGCAGGTCGTGCCCCGCCTCGCGGATCGCCGCCCGCAGCGCCATGCGG
>NZ_VCBQ01000088.1:0-21455 GCF_006386455.1 Paracoccus sp. FO-3
GGCCGTCTCCTGCAATGCGGATGCCTGCGCCTGGGCGGCGGCGATGCGCTTTTCGGCCTCGTCCGCCGCGGCGGCGATGCGGGCTTGCAGCGCCTCGGCCTGCGCGGCCAGTTCCTGGACCTGCCCGGCCGCCGCCTGCGCGTCAGGGCGCGCGGCCAGCGCGTCGATGCGGCCTTGCTGCGCCGCCAGCCGCGCGGTCAGCTCGTTCAGCACCTGCTGCAGCCCGTCGCTGTTCTCGCCCGAGACCACGGGCGCCACCACGGGCCGCGCGGCCAGATCGGCCACGGCCTTTTCCAGCGCGGCCAGCTTTTCCTGCTGCGCCCGCAACGCCTCGGCGTCGCCGCCCTGCGCCTCGGTATCGGCCAGGGCCTGCCGCGCCGCATCCGCACCCGCCTCCGAGGCGCGGTTGGCAAAGGCCTCGGCCTGGGTCTGGATCTCTTCGCGCGCCGCCTCGACGGCAGCCTCGCGGGCGGCGGCGATCTGCGCCTCGGTCGGGGCGGGGTCGGCGCCCAGCGGCTGCCAGGCCGGCGGCAGATGCGGGATCGCCCACCAGGCCGCGGCCGCACCCAGGCCGGCGGCGACGACGCCGCCCAGGAAGGTCGGCATGAAGCCGGCCTTGCGCACCTCGACCACGCGGGTCTCGACCTTGGCCGGCTGGGGCTGCGCGGGCGCGGCCTCGGGCTTGGCGACGGGCGGCACGCCGCCCTGCTTCACCTCGGCGGCGGGCTGGGAGGGGGCGGGCTTCGATTCGGCCGCCGTCTTGCCGGCATCGCGCTTGGGCGCGGCGGCTTCGGGGCCGGTGCCGGAACCGACCAGCCTTGATTCGACCTGCGGCTTGGGCTCGGGCCGTGCCGCCGGGGCGCCCTCACCGGCGCTGACCGGGCGGCTGTCGATGACCGAGCCGGAAACCGCCTTCTTCTTGCCGTCTTTTCCGGGGCTTGCCTTGTTCTCGCTGGAATTGGTTTCTGGCTTCTTCACAATTCTTCCCCGTTCCCTTTCGCATCGCGGCCCGGCTGCCACGGGGCAAGATCCGCCCCTTCCGCCCGCAATCATGATTGGCTCCCGCAGGCAGTCTAGTCGGCGGTGCGTGGCGCCTCAACCCGCCCTCATATGGATTGTTCCGTGGCCAGCAACCGCTCGACGGCGCAAAGCACCCCTTCGGCATCCGGGGTGGGCGCCGGCACGCTGCGCGCGGCCGGGCCCTGCCAGGCCTGCTGCGCCGCGGCGCTGATCGGCGCCAGCCACAGGGGCGCGCGCGCACCCGCCGCCTGGCCGGACAGAAGCCGCGCCGAGCGGGGCGAGAACAGCGGCAGGATCACCGGCCTGGCCCCCGCCAGCGCCGCCAGCGCCGCCGCGTTCAGCGGTTCGGGCAATTGGTCATAGACCACCATGTCCGGCACCGGCAGTTCCTTGGCGACATGGGCGCCATGCGGATGCAGCCAGCCCTGCCCCAGCCCCTTGAGCAGCGGCAGCATCCGCGCCGCGTCGCCGGGACCCTCGGTCACGTCGAAGCCTGCCGCCCGCGCCGCCTCGGCCGTGGCCGGGCCGACGCAGATCGCCGGCCGCCCGCGCCCCGCCCCCGCCGCCGGCACGGCATTGACCGAGGTGAAGACCAGCCCCCGCGCCGCCGCCAGCCGCGCGGCATCATGCGCGACCGGCCGGATGCGCAGCACGGGCGAGATCAGCACCTCAAGCCCCAGATGCGCCAGACCTGCGGCAAATCGCCGCGAGGCCGGCTCGGGCCGGGTCAGAAGCAGGATGGGCGCGGGGTTCGGCGGCATGGCAATCGGCCTGACAAGATGCTACTCCCCCCTTGCCTAGGCCCTTGGCGGCGCGGGAACAAGGATGAGCATGGGACTGACCTTTCTGGGCATCGAAAGCAGCTGCGACGACAGTGCCGCGGCGGTGGTGCGCGACGACCGCAGCATCCTGGCCTCGGTCGTGGCCGGCCAGGCGGCGCTGCATGCCGATTTCGGCGGCGTGGTGCCGGAAATCGCCGCCCGCGCCCATGCCGAGAAGCTGGATCTTTGCGTCGAGGAGGCGCTGGCCCAGGCCGGGCTGCGGCTGTCCGACCTGGACGGGATCGCCGTCACCGCCGGGCCGGGGCTGATCGGCGGCGTGCTGTCGGGCGTCATGCTGGCCAAGGGGCTGGCGGCGGGCAGCGGGCTGCCGCTGGTCGGCGTCAACCACCTGGCCGGCCATGCGCTGACGCCGCGGCTGACCGACGGCATTCCCTTTCCCTATCTGATGCTGCTGGTCTCGGGCGGGCATTGCCAGTTCCTGCGCGTGGAGGGCCCGGCGGATTTCACCCGGCTCGGCGGCACCATCGACGACGCGCCGGGCGAGGCTTTCGACAAGGTGGCAAAGCTTCTGGGCCTGCCGCAGCCCGGCGGTCCCGCGGTCGAGGCGGCGGCGCGCGCGGGCGATCCGCGCCGCTTTGCCCTGCCCCGGCCGCTGCTGGACCGGCCGGGCTGCGACCTCAGCTTTTCCGGGCTCAAGACCGCCGTGCTGCGCCAGCGTGACGCGCTGGTGGCGGCGCAAGGGGGCTTGCACGAACAGGACCGCGCCGATCTTTGCGCCGGCTTCCAGGCGGCGGTGGCCGAGGTGCTGGCCGAAAAGACCCGCCGCGCCCTGGCGCTGGCCCCCGCTCCGGTGCTGGCGGTGGCCGGCGGCGTCGCGGCCAACGAATCCCTGCGCGTAGCCTTGCAGCGGGTCGCGGCCGAGGCCAGCGCGACCTTCCTGGCGCCGCCGCTGCGGCTTTGCACCGACAATGCCGCGATGATCGCCTGGACCGGGATCGAGGCCTACCAGGCCGGCCGGCGCGACGGGATGGAGCTGGCCGCGCGCCCGCGCTGGCCGCTGGACCAGGGCGCCGCGCCGATGCTGGGCGCCGGCAAGCGGGGGGCCAAGGCATGAGCGTGGCGATCATCGGCGCGGGCGCCTTCGGCACGGCGCTGGCGGTTTCGCTGGCCAGCAAGGGCCCAGTCACGCTGTGGGGCCGCGACATCGGCTGGGCCGAGGCGCGCGAGAACCCCCGCCTGCCCGGCGTGACCCTGCCGCCGGCGCTGCACGTCACCGACCGGCTGGACGAGATCGCGGCCGAGACCGTGCTGCTGGCCCTGCCGGCGCAGGTGCTGGGCGGGTTCCTGGCCGAGCATAGCGCACGCTTCGACCGCCGCAACCTGGTCAGCTGCGCCAAGGGCATCGACCTGGCCACGCTGACCGGCCCCTCGGCGCTGATCGCCGCCGCCTGTCCGCAGGCGCGGGTGGCGGTGCTGACCGGCCCCAGCTTTGCCGCCGACATCGCCCGCGGCCTGCCCACGGCGCTGACGCTCGCCTGCGCCGATGCCGGCACGGCCGAGGCGCTGCAACGCCGGCTCTCGACCGCCACGCTGCGGCTTTACCGCACCACCGACGTCACCGGGGCGGAGCTGGGCGGGGCGCTGAAGAACATCATCGCCATCGCCGCCGGCGCCGCCATCGGCGCGGGCTATGGCGACAGCGCGCGCGCCAGCATCGTGACGCGCGGCTTTGCCGAGATGCTGCGCCTGGCCACCGCGCTCGGCGCCCGGCCCGAGACGCTGCCGGGCCTGTCGGGCCTGGGCGACCTGGTGCTGACCTGCACCTCGGAACAATCGCGCAACTTCCGCTATGGGCTGGCGCTGGGGACGGGGCGCGACTTCGCCGCCGGCACCACGGTCGAGGGCGCCGCCACCGCCCGCGCCGTCACCCGGCTCGCCGAAAGGCTGGGGATCGAGATGCCGATCTCGAATCTGGTCGCGGGGCTTGCCCAAGGCAGCATCGCCATGGAACATGCGCTGGATTTTCTGCTCAACCGCCCGCTCAAGGAGGAATGATGCCCCTTTTCGCCGTCATCTGCCGCGACCATCCCGGCAAGCTGCAAACCCGTCTCGACACCCGCGAAAGCCACCTGGCCTTCCTGGGCGCGCAGCCCGGCGTCAAGCTGGCCGGCCCCCTGATCGAGAACGGCCAGCCCTGCGGCTCGCTGCTGGTGGTCGAGGGCGACGGCTTGACAGAGGTCAAGGAATGGACGGCGCAGGATCCCTACAACGCGGCCGGACTGTTCGCCTCGGTCGAGGTGATCGAGTGGAAGAAGGTAATCGGCTGATGGCGCATTGGCTGTTCAAATCCGAGCCGGACGTCTTCAGCTTCGACGACCTGATCGCCAGGGGCGAGACGGGCGAGCAATGGGACGGCGTGCGCAACTACCAGGCCCGCAACAACATGCGTGCCATGAAGAAGGGCGAGCGCGGCTTCTTCTATCACTCGAACATCGGCAAGGAGATCGTCGGCATCTGCGAGGTGGTGGCCGAGGCGCATCCCGACACGACCGCCGCCGACCCGAAATGGGAATGCGTCGATGTCCGCGCCGTCGCCCGCATCAAGCGCCCGATCTCGCTGGACGAGGCCAAGGCCGAGCCGCGGCTGAAGGACATGGTGCTGGTCAATAATTCGCGCCTCTCGGTGCAGCCGGTCTCGGATGCGGAATGGGAGATCATTCTGGAGCTGGCCGGCGGCAGCGAGCCGCTGTGAACGCGCCATCAGGCAGCCAACCGGCCACCCAGGGAGGACATATGGCACGCGGACCCAAACCCATCGTGGATCGGCCGACGACGAAACGCATCGGCGCGCTGCGGGCGCTCTGGCCCTTCCTGCGCCCCTATCGCGGGCTGCTGGCCGCGGCGCTGGTCGCGCTGGCGGTGACGGCGGCGATCAGCCTGGTCCTGCCGTTGGCGGTGCGTCGGGTGGTGGACGGGTTCGACGCCGGCGCGCATCTGCTGGACCAGTATTTCGGCGCGGCGCTGGCCATCGTGGCGCTGCTCGCGCTGGGGACGGGGATGCGCTACTACCTCGTCACCCGGCTGGGCGAGCGGGTGGTGGCCGACATCCGCAAGGCCGTGTTCAGCCGCGTCATCGCCATGAGCCCGGCCTTCTACGAGCGCGTGCTGACCGGCGAGATCATCAGCCGCATCACCACCGACACCACGCTCATCCAGTCGGTGATCGGCTCTTCCGTCTCGATCGCGCTGCGCAATTTCCTGATCCTGGTCGGCGGCATGGTGATGCTGGTCTGGACCTCGGCCAAGCTGTCGGGGCTGGTGCTGCTGCTGGTGCCGCTGGTCGTGGTGCCCATCGTCGTGCTGGGCCGGCGGCTGCGCAAGCTGTCGCGCGAGAACCAGGACTGGATCGCGCTGTCCTCGGGCGCGGCCTCGGAAAGCCTGCTTTCGGCGCAGACCGTGCAGGCCTTCACGCAAGAGGGGCCGACGCGGGCGCGCTTCGACGACGTGACCGAGCGGTCCTTCGATTCGGCGCTGAACCGGGTCAGGACGCGGACGGTGATGACGGTGATCGTCATCTTCCTGATCTTCTCGGGCGTGCTGGGGGTGCTGTGGATCGGCGCCCGCGACGTGCGGCTGGAGATCATGACCGTGGGCGAGCTCGTGCAGTTCGTCATCTACGCCGTGCTGGTCGCCGGCGCCGTGGGCGCACTGTCCGAGATCTGGGGCGAATTGCAGCGCGCCGCCGGCGCGACCGAGCGGCTGACGGAACTGCTGTCCGCGCAGGACATGCTGGCCGATCCGCCCCAGCCCCTGGCCCTGCCCCGGCCGGTCAGGGGGGCGATCCGGCTTGACGACGTGACCTTCCACTATCCCTCGCGCCCCGACCGCTCGGCGCTGGAGGGGGTCACGCTGGACATCCGCCCCGGCGAGACGGTGGCGCTGGTCGGGCCTTCGGGCGCCGGCAAGACTACGGTGATCCAGCTGCTGCTGCGCTTCTGGGATCCCGATTCCGGGGCGGTGCGCATCGACGGCATCGACCTGCGCGACATGGCGCGGGGCGATTTCCGCCAGGCCATCGCGCTGGTGCCGCAGGATCCGGTGATCTTTGCCGCCACCGCGCGCGAGAACATCCGCTTCGGCCGGCCCGATGCCTCGGATGCCGAGGTCGAGGCCGCCGCCCGCGCCGCCCATGCCGACGAGTTCCTGAACCTGCTGCCGGAAGGCTATGACAGTTTCGTCGGCGAGCGCGGCGTGATGCTGTCGGGCGGGCAGAAGCAGCGCATCGCCATCGCCCGCGCCATCCTGCGCGACGCGCCGATCCTGCTTCTGGACGAGGCGACCTCGGCGCTGGACGCCGAATCCGAGCGGCTGGTGCAGCATGCGGTGGACGAACTGGCGCGCACCCGCACCACGATCATCATCGCGCACCGGCTGGCCACGGTGAAGAAGGCCGACCGCATCGTCGTCTTCGACCATGGCCGCATCGTGGCCCAGGGCCGGCACGAGGAACTGGTGGCGCAGGGCGGCCTCTACGCCCGGCTGGCGCGGCTGCAATTCACCGAAGGCGCCATGGAAGCGGCGGAAGGCGTCGCCTGACGGGCGGCGGGCGCGAGCAGGAATCGCGGCCCGGCCCCGACTGCGGGCCGCCCTGAACAGGCAACGGACGACGCGACCCCGCCCCGGCAGGTGCCTCGGGGACGCAGGACGCCGCGAAGGGCCTCAGCGTGCCGGTGCTCAGCGCGGCGCGCTATAGACCGCCGCCCAGAAGACGGTCTTGCCATCCGCCCCCAGCGCCTTGCCGATGCCGTAATGGCGGGTCTGCGGGATCAGGATATTGGCCAGGTGCCCGCTGGAACGCGCCCATTCCACCAGCACGCGGTCCTGTCCCCAGGGACCGGCGGCGATGTTCTCGGCCGCGATGCTGGGGCGGTAGCCTTCCTTCTTCAGGCGCTGCATCGGCCCCTTGGTCTTGCTGCCCTGATGCGACATCACCCCGCGCTTGGCCATGTCGCAGGCATGGCGCGCCGCGGCCTCGGCCAGGTCGCGGTTCGATCGCAGCGGCGCCAGGCCGCGCGCCTGGCGCGTGGCATTGGTGGCGCGGACCGCTGCCTCATTTTCGCGCATCGAGGTCTGGAAGCAGGTGACGGTTCCCGGACGGGCCGCATCCCCCGCGACGGACTTCGTCGAGATTCGCACCCCGTCCTCGGCCAGGGCGGGCAGCGCCGCCAAGCCAAGAAAAGACGCCAGGATCAGTGATTTGCAGGATTTGTTCAACTTCTCTATCCCCTAAGACCTGCGAAAATTAGGGATCGGGCGGGTATTCCTCAACCTCCGATTGCTGAAATTTGTCTGGAACCGCCGCTTTCGGCGAATCGTTGCCGCCCCAGACACCGCCTGAAAGGAGAGATCATGGCTATCTGGGATTTCGTGAAGGACGCCGGCAAATCGCTTTTCGGATCCGAGGCCGAGGCGCAGGAAGCACCCGCCCAGGCCCCCGCCGCTGCCCCCGCCCCTACCGCCGCCCAAGCCCCGCAAAGCGACACCGACCGCAAGGTGGCCGCGCTCAAGGCCGAGCTGTCCGCCCTGGGCCTGACCGGCAAAGACGTGCATCTGACGCTGCGCGGCGACACCGTGGTCATCTCGGGCAAGGCGCGCGACCAGGAAACCCTGGAAAAGCTGATCCTGGCGGTCGGCAACATCAAGGGCATCGCCCATGTCGAGCTGGCCGAGGGTGCCGGCACCGAAGCCCCCGCAGCAGCGGCGGCGCAGCCCCTGTTCCATACCGTCAGGAAGGGCGAGACGCTTTCGGCCATCGCGCAGCAATACCTGGGCAAGGCCAGCCGCTACCCCGAGATCTTCGAAGCCAACAAGCCCATGCTCAGCCATCCCGACAAGATCTATCCCGGCCAGACCCTGCGCATCCCCCAGGGCTGAGCCCAGGGCTGAACCCAGGGCGCGACGCTGCGTTTTGGCCCCGGCGTGGCGTGGCGGAATGCTTGCCAGCATGCTGATTGTTGGACCATTCTGCCTGTCGGCGGGGCACGACCCCGAAAGGGAGAACGGGAGGTAAGGAATGGCCAGGTTCGCGAGCGTCGCAGACCGCGATGCGGTCGAGGCGGAGATGCCCTATGCGCAGCGTCAGGTGCCGCGCACCGTCTATGAGGCGCTGACCCAGACCCGCGACCGCCATCCCCAGCGCCCGGCGATCAGCTTCCAGCTGTTCTCGGACCCCAAGGCGCCGGCCCGCACCCTGACCTGGACCGAGCTGCACGAGCGCGTGACCGAGACCGCGAACCTGTTTCGCAGCCTCGGCGTCGGGCCGGGGGACGTGGTGGCCTACCTGCTGCCCAATTGCATCGAGGCGCCGATCGTGCTGCTGGCGGGCGCGACGGCGGGCATCGTGAACCCGATCAACCCGCTTCTGGAGCCCGACCACATCGCCGCCATCCTGCGCGAGACCGGCGCCAAGGTGCTGGTGACGCTGAAGAGCTTCCCCAAGTCCGAGGTCGCGCAGAAGGCGGCCGAGGCGGTGGCGCAGGCCCCGAACGTGCAAACCGTGCTGGAGGTCGACCTGCGCGGCTACCTGACCGGGCTCAAGCGCATGCTGGTGCCGCTGATGCGGCCCAAGGTGCCTGCCCGCCACCATGCCAAGGTCATGGATTTCGAGGCCGCCGCCAGCGCCTGCAAGCACAACCGCCTGACCTTCGACGAACCGGCCGAGGACCGCGTCGCCGCCTTCTTCCACACCGGCGGCACCACCGGCATGCCCAAGGTCGCCCAGCACAAGCAATCGGGCATGATCTACAACGGCTGGCTGGGCGGCACGCTGCTGTTCAGCGAAACCGACGTGCTGATGTGCCCCTTGCCGATGTTTCACGTCTTCGCGGCCTATCCGGTGCTGATGTCCTGCCTGATCTCGGGCGCGCAGCTCATCATGCCGACGCCGGCCGGCTATCGCGGCGAGGGGGTGTTCGACAATTTCTGGAAGCTGATCGAACGCTGGCAGGCGACCTTCCTGATCACCGTGCCCACCGCCATCGCCGCGCTGATGCAGCGGCCGGTCGATGCCGATGTCTCGTCGCTCAAGACCGCGATCTCGGGCTCGGCGCCTCTGCCGATCGAGCTTTACAACCGCTTCAAGGCCGCGACCGGGGTCGAGATCGCCGAGGGCTACGGGCTGACCGAGGCGACCTGCCTCGTCTCCTGCAACCCGATGGACGGGCTCAAGAAGGTCGGCTCGGTCGGCATCCCCCTGCCCTATACCCATGTGCGCATCCTGCAGCGCCGCAACGGCGGCTTCCACGAATGCGCCATCGACGAGATCGGCGAGATCTGCGTGGCCAATCCCGGCGTCTTCGAGGGCTCGACCTATACCGAGGCCGACAAGAACCACGACCTTTTCGCCGAAAGCCGCTTCCTGCGCACCGGCGACCTGGGCCGGATGGACGGCGACGGCTATCTGTGGATCACCGGGCGCGCCAAGGATCTGATCATCCGCGGCGGCCACAACATCGACCCCGCCGAGATCGAGGACGCGCTGCTGTCCCATCCCAAGGTCGCCGCCGCCGCCGCCATCGGCCAGCCCGACTCCTTTGCGGGCGAGCTGCCCTGCGCCTATGTCGAGCTGATCGCCGGCGCCGAGGTCTCGCTGGACGAGCTGATGGACCATGCCCGCGCCCATATCCACGAACGCGCCGCGGTGCCCAAGCATATCGGGATCCTGCCCGAACTGCCCAAGACCGCGGTGGGCAAGATCTTCAAGCCCGACCTGCGCAAGCTGGCGATCCGCCGCGTCTATGACGCCGCTCTGGCCGAGGCCGGGCTGGCCGCCGAGGTGGCCGAGGTGGTCGACGACCGCAAGCGCGGCCTGGTCGCCCGCATCCGGCCCAGGGGCGAGGTCGACCGCGACGCCGTCGCCCAGCTGCTTGGCCAATACGCCCTGCCCTGGGAATGGGAATAGGGCCCGCCGGCTCTTTCAACCGGCCTTCGGCGGAATGCCGTCGCAGGCCGGTTTAGCTTGCATCGTCAAGGAGGTGTTGCCAAACAAGGCCAAGATTGGGAGTGTTCGCCTGACAGGCGAATCGCCGTGTATGTGTTTGAGAGTGTAAATTGAACGAGCCTTGTCCTCCATTGCCCGATCAGGGCTGGTCCAGAAAAACGATTACCCTGCAAGATGCGATTGTGGTCCCTCCGCGGGAATCCCGCCCCCGGACACCAAGCGGTGTCTGGAAGGACGGCGACATTGCCGAGGCCGCCATCTGGCGTGGCGCCGGACGCATGTCGCTTGCGGTTGAAGAGGCCCCCGAGCCGGTTGAAAAACTCGAAGGGCATTTCCTCTTCGCGGGGATGTTCTATGGTCATTTCGGGCATTTCATTACCGAAACGATCAGCAGGCTTTGGGCGGTAAACAACGATTATGACGGGGTCTTGTTTACTCCCAAGCATCCGACCCTGACGCATTTCAAGAAGCCGCATCGAGAGATTTTCGAGATTTTCGGCATCAAATGCCCGACCCTGGTCATCAAGCAGCCTTCGCTGGTCGAAACCCTTACCATCCCCGGCCAGGGATTTGGCCTTGGTGACATCGCCGCCGGCACGGAAGAGTTCCGAAATTTCCTGCGCGAGACCGTAGGAAAGCTTCCCGCCAACGGGCCGGAAAAGATCTATATCTCCAGAACGAAATATATTGCAAACGGCGGGCTGCTGGCTGAAGCGATCCTCGAGGAAAACCTGAGGCGCTCGGGCTATGTCCCCGTCTTCCCCGAGCAGCTGTCCTGGAAGGATCAGTTCGCGCTTTACCGTGCCGCCCGGAAAATCATCAGCCTGGACACATCCGCCCTTCACATGGCCGGGATGGCGGCCGACCCGGACAAGGATATTGCCGTCATCCTGCGCAGGAACAATGCCGAACACCACAGCATGCGCCTGCAGCTCAGGGGAATGATGGGAAAGGATCCCTTGCTGATCAACAGTCTGGTCGCCGAATATCTGGTGCCCGGCAAGAAGCCGAACCACAACAGCTGGGGCCAGGTGGATTTCAGGGAAATCCATGCGACATTGCTGGAGCATGGCTATCTGGACGCGGATGCGGCCTGGGACATTCCTTCGGACGAAATCATTCAGGCCGACGTCGCCGAGGCCGAGCGGCGCGCAAAGGGAAGCCTTGCCTACACGCCGGTCACGAAACGGTTCGCACAATGAAGAACACCATGACCATAGTCGGGATTTGCCGCTTTTCCATGATCGGCCGCGGCGATTGGAAAGCCTATCGCAACGTCGAAGAGAACGACCTCGAACCGATCTACAAGCAAAAGGAGCAGGAGCTTTTCGGCGACGAGCGGATGAAGGCCCGTTTCGTGACGTTCGAGCAGTTGACGCTGGCGTCCCTGGACGCGCAGACCGACCCCGATTTCAAGCTGCTCGTCATCTCTTCGGACCGGATGCCCAAGGTCTATCGCGACCAGCTGCAAAGGCTTTGCGACGCGCGCCCCTATGTGGTGCTGCGCTTTGTCCCGCCGATGCATGTCGCCGATGCCCAGGTCCAGACGCTCAGGGAAATCGGGCTGGAATTGCAGGATTGCCTGCAATTCCGCCTCGACGACGACGATTGCCTTTCAAAGGATTATATCAGGAAGCTGCGCAAGCATGGCGATACCCTGTGGAAGGCGCATGGCGCCTTCGCCGTCAGCTTCCCCACGGTGATCTATTCGGTCATCGACGGGCCGACGCAAGGGCTTTACCGCTGGTTCAACCCCTTCCTCGGCGTGGGTGTCGCCGTGCGCCATCCGCAACGCACGGTGTTCGGCTTTGCCCATTATCGCATCCCGACGGTCATGGTCGCCCTGACCGACCCCTCGGTTCCCAGCATCGTGACCCATTATGGGATGAACGACACGCCGCGGCACGCTAAGGAAATCCTGGCCAAAAGGGGCATGAAGAAAGCGCCGCGCGACGAATTGGATCGCCTGATCACGCGGCATTTCGACTACCTGTCGGAAACGGGCATGCAGGCCGCCGGGTTTCGATAACAGCCTGCGAAGAAAAAAGGGGGCAGATCCGCCCCCTTTCCTTCATCTTACCGCGTGAACTTCTTGTATTTCACCCGCTTCGGCTCGACCGAATCCGGGCCGAGGCGGCGGATCTTGTCGGCCTCGTAATCCTCGAAGTTGCCCTCGAACCATTCCACATGCGCATCGCCCTCGAAGGCCAGGATATGCGTGCAAAGCCGATCGAGGAAGAAACGGTCGTGCGAGATGATGACGGCGCAGCCGGCGAAATCCTCCAGCGCCGCTTCCAGCGCCTGCAGGGTTTCCACGTCCAGGTCGTTGGTCGGTTCGTCGAGCAGCAGCACGTTGCCGCCGGATTTCAGCAGCTTGGCCATATGCACCCGGTTGCGCTCGCCGCCCGAGAGCAGGCCGACCTTTTTCTGCTGGTCGCCGCCCTTGAAGTTGAAGGCCGAGCAGTAGGCGCGGCTGTTCATCGTGGCATCGCCCAGCTCGATCTGCTCCGCCCCGCCCGAGATTTCCTCCCAGACGGTCTTGTTCGGGTCCAGCGCATCGCGCGACTGGTCCACGTAGGACAGCTTCACCGTGTCGCCATAGCTGATCTCGCCCGCGTCCGCCTGTTCCTGCCCGGTCAGCATCCGAAACAGCGTCGACTTGCCGGCACCGTTCGGGCCGATCACGCCGACGATGCCGCCCGGCGGCAGGCTGAAGGTCAGATCCTCGATCAGCAGCTTGTCGCCCATGGCCTTCTTCAGGCCGTCGACCTCGATCACCTTGCTGCCCAGCCGCTCGCCGTTGGGGATGATGATCTGGGCGCGGGTCAGCTTTTCGCGCTCGGACTGGCTGGCCAGTTCGTTATAGGCGTTGATCCGGGCCTTCTGCTTGGCCTGGCGCGCCTTGGCGCCGGCGCGGATCCATTCCAGTTCGCGCTCCAGCGTCTTCTGCTTGGCCTTGTCCTCGCGCGCTTCCTGTTCCAGCCGCTTGGCCTTCTGCTCCAGCCAGGCGGAATAATTGCCCTCGTAGGGGATGCCGCGGCCGCGGTCGAGTTCCAGGATCCAGCCGGTGATGTCGTCCAGGAAATAACGGTCGTGGGTGACGATCAGGATGGTGCCGGGATATTCGATCAGGTGCTTTTGCAGCCAGGCGATGGTCTCGGCATCCAGGTGGTTGGTGGGTTCGTCCAGCAACAGCATGTCGGGCTGTTCCAGCAGCAGCTTGCACAGCGCCACCCGGCGGCGTTCACCGCCCGACAGGCTTTCCACGTCGGCGTCATCCGGCGGGCAGCGCAGCGCCTCCATGGCCACGTCGATCTGGCTGTCCAGATCCCACAGGTTCTCGGCGTCGATCTCGTCCTGCAGCTTCGCCATTTCCTCGGCGGTCTCGTCCGAGTAGTTCATGGCAAGTTCGTTGTAGCGGTCCAGCTTGGCCTGCTTGGCCTTGACCCCTTCCATGACGTTGCCGCGCACGTTCAGCGCCGAGTCCAGCTGCGGCTCCTGCGGCAGGTAGCCGACGGTCGCGCCCTTGGCGGCCCAGGCCTCGCCGGTGAAGTCCTTGTCGATGCCGGCCATGATGCGCAGCAGCGTCGATTTGCCGGCGCCGTTGACGCCGACGACGCCGATCTTGACGCCGGGCAGGAAGTTCAGGCGGATATTCTCGAAGGTCTTCTTGCCGCCCGGATAGGTCTTGGACACCCCGTCCATGTGGTAAACGAACTGGTAGGAGGCCATGATCTTTCCCCGTCTCTGAAATCCGTGTGAAACTTGGCCGCTATGTAGTCGAGCGGGAACGAAAGGGGAAGGCTCAGCGGAAAGCCTTGGTGAATTCCGGGCCGAAGCTTTGTTCCAGAAAGGCGAATTGCGGCTCGAGCTTGTCGCGCAGCCGGGCGCGGGCCTGGTCGGGCACCACCAGCGCATTGTCCGAGGCAAAGACCTTCTTGCCGAGGTCGCGATAGTCATGCGGCCGCAGGTCCAGGAAGTCCTCGACCCGGCGCAGCAAGCCCAGGGGATCGCGGGCGATCATGCCGAAGGGCAGGTAAAGCAGCCGGTCGGGGCCGAAATGCGCGTTCCAGCGCGGCACATAGGTCATGTAGTCGCCGCGATCCATCAGCTCGGGGGCCTCGACCTCGGCCAGCCAGTCCTCGATGGTGGCGGGCTTGCGGCGCGCGCGGGTCAGGTTCATCTTGAGCTGCGAGACGGCCCGATCGACCGGGTGGCGGATGATATAGATGAACTTCGCCTGCGGCAGGAATTTCGCCAGGAACTCCACGCCCTCGGCCGGCAGGGTCGAATATTCCGGGGTCACGTCGATGGTCCTGGCCCCCTGGGGCGCCGGGGCGAAGACCAGCTTGTACCAATGGTTGGTGAACATCGGCTCGCGGGTAACGCGGTCCAGGTAGCGCACCATCTCGCGCGGCATCTCTTCGCCGCGGGCGGCCCAGCGTTTCTCGATGTTCTGGCGGCCGCGGCGGAAATGCCAGGGCAGCCATTTGCGATGCTCCTCGATGAAGCGGTGGTTGAAGAACTGCACCTCCTTGAACGGAGGCGTCCAGACGTCGGGATGCTGGCCCAGCATCTGCGAGAGCCATGTGGTGCCGGCCTTTTGCGCGCCGATGCCCAGGAAATCGGGTTTACGGGGTTTGCCTTCGGGATCCCAGTTCATCATGCCGCCTTGCTGCGTCGCGCTGCCGCCTGATTAAGCCAGCGGCGCGGGCGCCACAACCTGCGCGATTGTCGCCGCCTAGAGCCGGCCCCAAAGGTCGTATTCGCCGGCCTCGTCCACGGTGACGGTGACGATGTCGCCCGGCGCCAGCGCCTCGAAACCCTGGTCGATGAACAGGTTGCCGTCGATCTCCGGCGCATCGGCCTGGGTGCGGCAGGTCGCGCCCTCGTCGTCCACGCTGTCCACGATCACCTCGATACGCCGGCCGACCTTGGCCGCCAGCTTGGCCTCGGAAATCGCCTGCGCCTTCTGCATGAAGCGGTCCCAGCGGTCCTGCTTGACCTCGTCCGGGACGTGGTCGGGCAGGTCGTTCGCGCGCGCGCCCTTGACGTTTTCGTATTGGAAGCAGCCGACGCGATCCAGTTGCGCCTCGTCCAGCCAGTCCAGCAGGGTCTGGAACTCGGCCTCGGTCTCGCCGGGATAGCCGACGATGAAGGTCGAGCGCAGGGTGATCTCGGGGCAGGCGGCGCGCCAGGCGGCAATCTCGTCCAGCGTCCGGGCCGCCGCCGCCGGCCGGGCCATGCGCTTCAGCGTGTCGGGATGGGCATGCTGGAAGGGGATGTCGAGATAGGGCAGCACCAACCCCTCGGCCATCAGCGGGATCAGGTCGCGCACATGCGGATAGGGATAGACGTAATGCAGCCGCACCCATGCCCCCAGCGACCCCAGGTCGCGGGCCAGGTCGGTGATATGCGCCCGATGCCCACGCTCCTCGGCGAATTTGCGGTCGAGCCCGTAGGCCGAGGTGTCCTGCGAAATCACCAGCAGCTCGCGCACCCCCGCCTCGACCAGCTTTTCCGCCTCGCGGATCACAGCATGGGCGGGGCGGCTGACCAGCTTGCCGCGCATGTCGGGGATGATGCAGAACTTGCAGGCGTGGTTGCAGCCCTCGGAGATCTTCAGGTAGCTGTAATGGCGCGGCGTCAGCTTGACGCCCGAGGCCGGCAGCAGGTCGACGAAGGGATCGGGGCTGGGCGGCACGGCGTGATGCACCGCGTCCAGCACCTGCTCGTATTGCTGCGGCCCCGTCACCGCCAGGACCGAGGGATGCGCGCCGGTGATGTATTCCGGCTCGGCGCCAAGGCAGCCGGTGACGATCACCTTGCCGTTTTCCGCCAGCGCCTCGCCGATGGCCTGCAGGCTTTCCGCCTTGGCGCTGTCCAGGAAACCGCAGGTGTTCACGATCACCGCGCCGGCGCCCTTGTAGTCGGGGCTGATCGCATAGCCCTCGGCCCGCAGGCGGGTCAGGATGCGTTCGCTGTCCACCAGCGCCTTGGGACAGCCGAGGCTGACCATGCCGATGGTGGGCTGCCCGTCCCTTCGCGTGGTGTCGAAGATCGGGCTGGGGGCTAGATCGGGGCGCAACAGGGGCGGGTTCTGGCTCATGGCCGGCATATAATGCGGGTCGCGGCGCTTGTTAAGCGGCAAGCGCGGCTCGCCGGAACGTCATTTGGACTTGTGCGTTCGCCAAGGCATAGCAGGGGACATGAGCATGCCTTCCCTCCTGACCCGCCTTTCTTCGGCGCTTGTCCTGGCGCTGGCCCTTGGCGCCGGCGTCACCAGCCTGCCCGCGACGGCCGAGGCGCAGCCGCGCGGCAAGCCCATCGTCATCATGAACAACCGCGGTGGCAATGTCGTCGAGGCGATCCGCCAGCGCAACAAGCTGGCCGCCAGCGGCCGCCCGGTCGAGGTGCGCGGCTATTGCCGCTCGGCCTGCACGATCTATATCACCCTGCCCAATGCCTGCCTGGGGCCCAGGGCGACGGTGGGCTTCCACGCGCCCCGCATCCCCGGCACCACCATCATCCCGCCCATCGTGGACGAGCTGATGGCGCAATATTACCGCAACGGCATCCTGCACATGTGGAACGCGCGCTGGAAACATTCGTTGAAGATGCAAAAGATCTCGGCCCGCGAATATGTCCGGCTTGATCCGCAGACGCGGCTGTGCCGGAACTAGATGACAGCTCAGCGGCCATATGTCACATTTGTCTGCAAGGGAGGAGCCATGATGATTCGACATTGCATTTTCATTTCCGCCACAGCCCTTTTCTGGGCGACGGCGGCCGGGGCGCAGGACGCGGCAACCGAGACCCCGCAGCCGCTGCGGCAAGGCGCCAGCAGCGCGGCGCAGGCGGCGCCGGGGCTGCTCGGCTGCGCGATCTGGGCCGACCGCGAGCGGCTTGCCCCGGCCTATCGGCAGCTGGCGCAGACGCATGGCCGCGACACGGCGGAAAGCTGGCTGCGGCAGCAGACCACCGCCTACAACCTGCACGCGGCCCGGATGGGCAAGGCGGCGGCGCCCTGCCCGGCCTGAGCCGTCATTCGCGCAGCCGCCATCCGGTCAGGAAGATCCAGCGGATCGCGCCCATGCAGACCAGGATCATCAGCGCGACCGCGCCCAGCGACAGCCCGACCGGCACGTCGGCAAAGCCGAAGAAGCTCCAGCGGAAGCCCGAGATCAGGTAAAGCACCGGGTTGAGCTTGGCCACGCCCTCCCAGAAGGGCGGCAGCATCGAGGCCGAATAGAAGGCCCCGCCCAGGAACACCAGGGGCGTGATGACCATCATCGGCACGATCTGCAACTGCTCGAAATTCTTGGCCCACAGGCCGATGATGAAGCCCAGCAGCGAAAAGGCCACGGCGGTCAGCAGCAGAAACGCCAGCATCCAGAACGGATGGGCGATATGGACGCCGGTGAACCAGAAGCTGGTCGCCAGGATCACCAGCGCGATCATCACCGCCTTGGCGGCGGCGGCGCCGACGAAGCCCAGCGTGACCTCGATCCAGCCGGTCGGCGCCACGAGGATTTCATAGATCGTGCCCGAGAATTTCGGGAAATAGATGCCGAAGCTGGCATTGGCCACGGATTGCTGCAACACGGTCAGCATCATCAGCCCCGGCACGATGAAGGCGCCGTAGGGCACGCCCTCGACCGCCTGGATGCGCCCGCCGATGGCCGCGCCGAAGACGACGAAGTAAAGCACCGTGGACAGCACCGGCGAGGCCAGCGATTGCCAGACCGTGCGGAAGAAACGCGCCATCTCATGGCCGAAGACGGCGCGGGCGGAACGCCAGTTCATGCGGTTTCCTCCTCGACCAGCGACATGAAGATCTCTTCCAGGCTGCTCTGCTTGGTCGAGACGTCTCGCACGGCAAGGCCGCGCTCGGCCAGCTCGGCCAGCAGGTGGGCGATGCCGGTGCGCTCGGCCCTGGTGTCGTAGTCATAGCCCAGTTCGCGCCCGTCGGCCGAAAGCACCAGCCCGCGCCCGGCCAGGTCAGCCGGCAGCGCCGCCAGCGGCTCGTAAAGCGAGATGGTCAGGTGCTTCTTGCCGAATTCGCCCATCAGCGCGTCCTTGGACCGGACCAGCAGCAATTCGCCGCGGTTGATGACGCCGATGCGGTCGGCCATGTCCTCGGCCTCTTCCAGGTAGTGGGTGGTCAGGATGATAGTCACGCCCTCGGCGCGCAATTCGCGCACCACCTGCCACATCTCGCGCCGCAGGGTCACGTCCACCCCGGCGGTCGGCTCGTCCAGGAACAGCACCTTGGGCCGGTGCGACAGCGCCTTGGCGATCAGCACCCGCCGCTTCATGCCGCCCGACAGCTCGCGCGTCTTGGCATCGCGCTTGTCCCACAGCGCCAGGCTGCGCAGCAATTGCTCGATATAGGCGTCGTCCGGCGGCTCGCCGTAGAGCCCGCGGGTAAAGCGCACGCAGTCGATGACCGTCTCGAAGGGCTCCAGCGCGATCTCCTGCGGGACAAGGCCGATCAGCTTGCGCGCCGCGCGCCAGTCCGTGCGGATGTCATGGCCGCCGACGCGCACCGTGCCGCCGGTCGGCACCACCAGGCCGCAGATGATCGAGATCAGCGTGGTCTTGCCCGCCCCGTTCGGGCCGAGCAGCGCCAGGATCTCGCCCTCCTCGATCTGCAGCGAGACCTCTTTCAGCGCCACCGTGCCGCTGCCGTAGCGTTTGGAAACATGGTCGATGTCGATGATCGGACGCATACCGTCCCCCTGTTCTGGCCCGAAGGCCCGCGAATCCGCCGGGCAGGTTGGACCGCAACCGCAGGCGGGCGCAATGGCGAAAACGCCCCTGACCTTGCGTCAGGGCTCAGGCCGGCGGCAGGCCGCCCGCCTCGGCCAGCAGGCGGTCGCTGGCGCTCTCGATCCGGTCCTCCAGCAATTCCATCACCGCCCCCGACCGCGGGCCGGCGGTGATCGGCGGCAGGAACTCGATCACCGCCGTGCCGCCGCGGACCGGGATGCCCTGCCGGGGCCAGAACAGGCCGCAATTGACCGCCACCGGGTGGATGGGCAGGCCGGTCGCGCGCTGGATGGTGCCGGCGCCGTGCTTGTAGGGCAGTTTCTGCCCCGGCCGGGTGCGGGTGCCCTCGGGATAGATGATCAGCTGGCCCAGCCCGCCGGGGCGGGCGCGGGCGGCCTCGATCCCGGCGATGATCTGCTTCATCGCCTCCTTGCCGCGGGCGCGGTCGATGGGGATGCAGCCGACCTTGCGCGCGAACCAGCCCATCACCGGCACCCGCAGCACCTCGCGCTTCATCACGAAGGCGCGGCGCGGGCAGGCGCGGGCCAGCGCCAGGATGTCGAGAAAGCTGTGATGCTTGGAGGCGACGATGCAGTCGCCGGCGGGCGGCGTGCCGCGGTATTCGACCCGGACGCCCAGGATCAGCCGTGCCGCGCCCAGCATCTGGTCCAGCCACAGGCTGGCCACGCGATGCGCGCGCTCGGGGTGGACCAGCACCTGCGGCAGGCCCCACAGCCCCAGCACCAGCGTCACCAGCGCCGCATAAAGGTAATAAAGCACCGTGCGCGGCCAATCCAGGACCGAGGCCCGGCGCGGATGATAGAGGGCCATCAGCGCACCTCGCGCAGCATCTTCAGCGCCGCCCAGCGGGTCGCGACGAAGCCGATCGCGGCGGCGAGCGGCGGGATCAGCAAGGGCCAGAGCCAGCCCCAGCCCTGGAATCCCAGCCCGGTCAGGAAGCTGCCCGCCTGGTCCATCGCGGGCAGCGCCCAGATCGCCGCCATCCCCAGCGCGGTGCCGCCGGCCGCACCCATGGCGGCGCGGCGGGTAAAGCGGCGCACGAAGGCGGTGGCGATGGTGATGTCGCGCGCGCCGATCAGGCGCAGGACGCGGATCACCTGCCCGTTCGCCGCCAGCGCCGCCTTGGCCGCCAGCGTGATCATCGCCCCCGAGGCGGCGGCGATCAGCAACAGCGAGACGAGGCCCAGCACCCGCAGCCGGTTCGCGGCCGAGACCAGCGGCTGGCGCCAGCGGGTATGGTCGTCCAGCACCGCGCCCGGCGCCTCGCCCTCCAGCCGCAGGCGCAGCGCCTCGGCGTCGAAACCCTCGGCCGCCTCGGTGATCTCGATCAGGCGCGGCACCGGCAGGGCCTCGACCGGGACATCGGGGCCGAACCAGGGCTCCAGCAGCCCTTCCACCTCGTCATCGGGCAAGAGCCGCGCCTCGGCGATGCCGGGGGTGGTCTTCAGCGCCTCCATCACCGTGAGGGTCTGCTCGTCGATCTGATCCTCGGGGGCCGAGATGCGCACGGTCACGGTCTGGGCCAGCTCGCTGGACCAGCGTTCGGCCAGCCGGCCGGTGGCCAGCGCCAGCGCCAGGGCAAAGACCGCCAGGAAGGCCATGGCCGCGGCCGAGAACACGGTCAGCTGCGCGGTAAAGCCGGTCGGCGGCACCACGCGGTCCGTCCCCGCCGGGTCGGGTCGGGTCAGCCCGCGCCACAGCGTCGCCAGGTCGAGCGATTTCAGATCGGCTTTCTTCACAGGTCCGCCCCCGCCAGTTGCAGCCTCTTGCCCGCGATGCGCAGCACCCGCGCCTGCACCTGCTGCTTGGCGGCACGGATCAGGTTCAGGTCATGGGTGGCGATCAGCACCGCCTTGCCAGAACGGTTCAGTTCGATCAGCAGCTGCAAAAGCCGCATCGACATGTCCCAGTCCAGGTTCCCGGTCGGCTCGTCCGCCAGGATCAAGTCGGGCGACATGATGACGGCGCGGGCCAGCGCGGCGCGCTGCCGCTCGCCCCCCGACAGTTCGGGGGGCATGGCGCGGGCATGGCCGGACAGCTGCACCCAGGCCAGCAACTCGCCCAGGGCCGGCATGTCCACCTGCTCGCCCGAGACCAGCAACGGCAGGGCGATGTTTTCCGCCACCGGCAGGTGGTCCAGGAATTGCGTGTCCTGATGCACCACCCCCACCCGCCGCCGCAGCCCGGCGATGCCGTCGCGCGACAGCCCCTGCACATCCTGGCCAAAGGCGGTCATCCGCCCGCCGCTGGGCAGCAGGTCGGCATAGCACAGCCGCAGGAAGGTGGTCTTGCCCGCGCCCGAGGGGCCGGTCAGGAAATGGAAGGAACCCGGCTGAAGCGTCAGCGACATGTCGGCAAGCAGCGGATCGTTGCCGCTGTAGCCGAAGGACAGGTTCTGCATCTCGATCACTGGTGGTCCCTTTCCGAGCGGGCTGCTTGGCGCGCGGTTCGTGGCTTGATAGAACAGTCGCGCGGCGAATGCGAGACGCCCGCATGATCGAAACCACCCCCGACCGGAGCCGAAAGACCAGCCCATGCGCCTGACCTGCCCCCGCTGCGCTGCCCAATACGAGATCGCGGAATCCGCCATTCCCGCCTCGGGGCGCGAGGTCGAATGCTCGGCCTGCGGCCATGTGTGGCGCCAGCCCGGAACGGGAAAATCCGCCCAGGCCGCCGATCCCGCCCCGCGCCGCCCCTATGATCCGCAGGCGCGCCCGGTCCTGAACCGGCCGCTGGACGAATCGGTGCTGGCCATCCTGCGCGAGGAAGCCGCCCGCGAGCTGCGCGCCCGCGAGGCGCCGGCGCGAAAGCCCGCCCCCGATCACATTCCCGCGACGGCCGCCGCCACGGCGGCCCCGGAG